>NZ_VPEC01000002.1:0-168295 GCF_013417355.1 Acinetobacter sp. YH12255 | reverse complement strand
TTGGAAGGATCAGCAAGCGAGGTCTATAGAGCGGAACGAATTATTAAAGACAGTCAAACGGCTAGGCAGATCGCTTTGGAAAAAGTGGTCTGGTTATCACCGTCGAAGTTTGGTTGAAACCAAGATGCATTGCATCAAATTATTAGGCGATAAATTAACAGCGCGGAGTTTTCCAAGTCAGGTGAATGAGATCCATGCACGCATGGCAGTCTTGAATAAATTCACAGAATTAGGTCGCCCTCATACCCAAGTTGTCTCTTAAATTTGAGTAGCTTAAGGGAACTCAGCCTTTCAAACCTTTATGCAACAAAGCCACATAAAATCCTCGAAGAAGATTTAGGCATAGATGTATATTTCTGTGACCCACATTCGCCATGGCAGAAAGGCACATGCGAAAATATGAATGGTTTAATTAGGCAATATTTACCTAAAGGGATTGATTTAAACCAGGCAGATCAGCATTATTTAAATCAAGTTGCCATGTCACTGAATACTCGCCCTAGAAAAGCGTTAGATTGGCTTACACCATTAGAGAAATTTGCTCAGCTTGTTGATTATCATAAGGCTTTTGAAACTGTCGCACCTCATGTTTGAATTCGCCACCTGTTACGGATTAATTCAATGTAAAAAATGGTAAGCCAAGTAGTTGAAATCAAGATTAATAAGCAACATAAATTACTTTATCCAATAAAATAGACACATGATGAAAGATAATATGTTTCGAAATTTTTATTATTCAATAAAAGGAATAACTTAACCTGAGTAAAATATATAAAAAAGACCTTTAAAATATTTTAAAAAATAACAATATATTATCAAGTAAAATATATTAAAAACCTATGCTTATGATATTTATGCTTAAATTCAATAACTCAGTCTAAGCATTAATATTCTTCAAAATGGAATAAAACATGCAAAAGGTAATGTTCTAAACAGTTTTTTAATAAACCAACATACGATAAGCAACATTGAATCACGTATAACGACTAAGTTGTTTCCAATTTATCTTGATTTTAATAAAAGATATTTATCAATCAGACTGATATTAATTTTGGTAATTTTTTATTTTTAAAAAGCTTTTATTAACTTAATGTTAGCCAAATAATAAGCCTCTTAAAAAAAGAGGCTTATTCACTTTAAGGTTTATCTTAGATATTCACAACTTTAACAATAATCGTTTGGGTATCTTCCTGCTCTTCAGCCAGATGTAAACGTTTAAGCTCTTTGCTTTTTACTTTGAACTGTAAATTCTGATAAGAAATCGTGCTTGGAATCTGATCAAAATATTGACCATCAGCATCAATTTCTTCCTGAAATAATGGTGTACCCAATTGGTAGTCAAGACTTTTTAAGACTACATATTTTACTGTGGTTTTCATTCTAACGCCCTACTTTCACTAAGCACTTTATTTTTATTTTTACCACTGTTCAGCTTGAGAAGAAACCTCTATTTGAAAAAATAGTCTAAGCTTTAACCACTCAGGTTTTGTGATCAAATCAGTATCAAATTGTACTAATCCATGAAAAATTTTAACTTTCATAAAAATATAAATATACTGGGAGTTGAACGACAGAAAAAATCTGTCTAAATTAAGCTAAAACCACTCGGATCATAAAGAAAATATAGAGACTATGATAAAGACCTGTTGCAACTTACTCGAAGAGAAAAATATAAAAATTGCCTTTATCGAAAGTGCAAGCTCTGGATATCTATGTAGCCAGTTTTCCATCTGTAAAGCTGACGGCGCCGAAATTCTGGCCGGTGGATTGGTCTGCTACGATGTTGGTGTGAAAACTTCGGTATTAAACATTCCCCAGGCTTTGATCAATAGTTACACTGCCGAATCCATGCCAGTTACTGTTGCCCTGGCAGACGCGGGTAAAAAGATGTTCCGGGATGCAGACTGGATTATTGCCTGTACAGGTTTGCTTAAACCCGGTGGTAGTGCGACACCAGAGAAACCGGAAGGGACTTTTTTTGTAGCAATTAATGATGGTACTCAAGTGCATCAATTCCAGTATTATTTGAAAGGTACTCCACTCGAACGTCTGAATAAACTGTCTGCCGTGGTTGCACACGATATGATTAATCTACTCAATCATTAATCTAGTTTTATAATTACGCCGCAACAAGCTTCATTATTTCTACTGTATTTTAAGATAGATTAGCATGATCAAATGCTAATCTATTTTTTGCGGGTAGAATAACCATGAATATTAAAACTGCGCTGTTTCTGCTCCCTCTTGGCTTGCCCAGTCTGGCTTTTGCTACGGTCGGTGGCCCACAAAATATTGAAATTCTAGGCTATGAAGTCAAAGAGCAAAAGCTCTATGTCATGCGTCATTACCTTGATGGTCGTGGGCGCTTACCACAGCTGTATTATTATAATTTTAAATCCGCAAAACCGAATCAGTTGATTCAGGTCAACTCCTTATATATCAATCCAAAAACCAAACGTATTGATTATGACCAAGACAGTCGCAAGTTTGATCAGGACATTGCCAAAATCAAAAAGCGTTTAGTTCCGCTGAGTCCGATTCAAAGTTCAAAGCCACAACTTAAAATGTTAAAAACCACAACAGGGACGGCAGCTGCCTGGTACGATCCACAAGAAAAAGTGCCAAAATGGACTTATCAATATCAAGTAAAATCTGGCTCACAAAAAAGTCCGACTCATCAAGCGATCAGTTATCAGCAAGGTCTAAAAATTAGCCAGGCCTATAAAGTTCCTAAACAGAATAAAACGCTGGTGACAGTCAAGTATTTGGGGATTCCTTTTGAAACAGGCTATAGCATTGAAGATCCAGTCCTGTTAAGTCGATAAAAAATAAGGTCTCGATTGAGACCTTATTTTTTATTCAAGATATTAATAAATATTAAGCCGCTGTAGAACGCTCGGCGATCGGTACTACTTTACGCAGTTCAGGCCCAGTATAATCCGCGCTTGGACGGATAATACGGTTGTCTGCACGCTGTTCCATCACATGTGCTGCCCAACCTGTGACACGTGACATGACAAAAATCGGGGTAAACAGCTTGGTTGGAATGCCCATAAAGTGATAAGCCGAAGCATGGAAGAAATCGGCATTACAGAATAATTTCTTCTCACGCCACATCACTTCTTCGCAGCGCACTGAGACCGGATACAGTACCGTATCACCGACATCTTTGGCTAAACGCTCAGACCAGATTTTGATGATGCCATTACGCGGATCATTGTCTTTATAAATCGCATGACCGAAGCCCATAATTTTTTCTTTACGTTCCAGCATGCCCAGCATTTCACGTTCAGCTTCTTCAGGCGAAGTCCAGTTTTCGATCATATCCATTGCAGCTTCGTTAGCACCGCCATGTAGAGGGCCACGCAAGGAACCGATTGCACCGGTAATACAAGAATGCATGTCAGATAAAGTCGATGCACATACACGCGCCGTAAAGGTCGAAGCATTAAATTCATGCTCTGCATATAGAATCAGAGAAACATTCATCACCTGTTCATGCAGTTCATTTGGCTTTTCGCCACGTAATAAATGCAGGAACTGTGCACCGATTGAATCATCATCAGTATTTTCTTCAATACGTACACCGTCATGACTATAACGATACCAGTAACAGATAATTGCCGGTAAAGTGGCAAGAATACGGTCTGCAATATCCTGTTGCTGTTCAAAAGACAGTTCAGTTTCAAGATTGCCCAGCATCGATACGCCAGTACGCATCACATCCATCGGATGAGAATCGGCAGGAATACGCTCTAGCACTTCTTTTAAGGCTTGAGGTAGCGTGCGCAAAGATTTTAATTTGGCTTTATAGGCAACTAACTGCTCTGAAGTTGGCAGTTCGCCAAAGAAAATCAGATAAGCCACTTCTTCAAACTGGCAATGTTCAGCCAGATCCTGTACGTCATAACCGCGATAGGTCAGACCTGCGCCACTTTTGCCTACAGTTGAGAGTGAAGTTTTCCCTGCCACTTGTCCACGCAATCCTGCGCCGGTGAGTACTTTTCCTTCAGCCATTTTTTTAATTCTCCTGTTTAAACAGTTTATCTAATGTGTCTTCGAAGCTGTGATAATCTAAAAATTCGTAGAGTTCTTTGCGTTGCTGCATAATATCCAGCACATTCACCTGAGTGCCGTGTTCACGCACCGAACGCATCACTTCAAGGGCTGCCTTTTGCATGGCACGTGTCGCTGATAATGGATACAGCACCATGCCAATACCCTGCTCTGCCAACTCATTTACCGTATAATACGGTGTATCACCAAATTCGGTAATATTTGCCAAGACTGGCACACCAACTGCATCGCATACGGTGCGATACATGGTGATATCGGTCATCGCTTCGGCAAAAATTGCATCTGCACCCGCTTCAACACAGGCACAAGCACGATCAATCACCGCTTGCAGGCCTTCTTTTTGTAGCGCATCGGTACGCGCCATGATCACAAAGTTTGCATCGGTTTTCGCATCGACCGCCGCTTTAATACGATCGACCATTTCCTGCTGTGACACAATTTCTTTATTTGGACGATGACCACAACGCTTTTGTGCCACCTGATCTTCAATATGCACTGCGGCTGCACCAGCTGCAATCATCTGTTTGATCGTGCGGGCAATATTTAATGCGCCGCCCCAACCGGTATCGATATCGACCAATAAAGGTGTATCAACACGCTCTGTAATCCTGCGTACATCTTCCAGAACATTATCCAGACTGGTCATGCCCAGGTCAGGCAAACCATAAGAATAATTCGCGACACCCGCACCTGATAAATAAATGGCTTTATAACCGACTTGTTTGGCCATCATGGCAGCATAGGCATTTACCGTACCCATAATTTGCAATGGTTTCTCGACTTCAAGTGCTTGTCTAAATCTTAGACCTGCAGACATTTGTTCTGTCATCTTCCTTTTCCACAGTCTTGGCTATAATTATTGAAACTCGAGTATACTCATTTGGCTTGCTCATTCCACAATCTGATAGAACAAATACTCTAAAACTTTAGTCAAATTTTTAAGTTTTACTTTACCTAATCCGGCAAATACTGCGCTTATGCGGTGCAATTATGAAATATGTACATATATTTGCTATGATGGCATTTCAATCTTTATTGACATGTTGATGTATTATCTCCTATGCAAGACCTCGTCCTAGAACCGCTCGCCAAAGACCTGCCGCAGACCAAACGTGGTCATGAGCGCTGTATTGCGCTGCTGAACAGTGCAACCGAGCTGTTTCTGGAACGGGGTTATGATGCTGTGTCTCTCGATGATATTGTTCAGCATGCAGGTGGCTCCAAAGCCTCCATTTATAAGTACTTTGGCAATAAAGAAGGCTTGTTTAAGGCCATCTGTGATTATCGTCGTATCAAGTTTTTTGAAGATATCAGCATTCCGATCGAACTGATGGCACTGGGTTTTCGTAGTTATCTGGTTCACACCTTGCTGAATTTTTATCATCAGATCATGCAACCTGAAAACTCAGCCTTCATGCGTCTGGTTCTGGAACAGAGTCAGCGTAATCCAGAACTGGCTCAGCATATTCATGAACACGGTCCTGTACATGTCCAGAGTGCGATTGCCACTGCATTAGAACAGGCAGATGCACAAGGCTTATTGCATTGTGAAAATCCGCAATATTCGGCTCAGCTATATTTTGGTATTTTGCGTAATCTGGAATGGCGCATCCTGATGGGAATTTCCATACAAGAAGATGATCAGGAAATCGACAAATACATCAGTTATTGTGTGGATCGCTTTTTAGACGGTCATCAAAAAGTCTAGTTTTTTTGCATTTTTCATTGCTTATAGTATATTAGCCGATTCCGTATTTTTTCTTAAACTAACCAACAACTGATTGTTGATCGAGTTTTTCGGCAATTATTGTGGAGTAACGAATGGCTCTCCGTCACTTTCTCACCTTACGCGATTTATCAACTTTAGAACTTAACCAGATTTTGCAACGCGCAATTGAGCTTAAGCGCAAACAGCATAACAATGAAGTGTTCCAACCATTTGTTGGTAAAGTGATGGGCATGATTTTTGAGAAATCGAGTACCCGTACGCGTGTTTCGTTTGAAGCTGGCATGAGCCAATTTGGTGGTAGCGCAATTTTCCTGTCTTCTCGCGATACCCAGTTAGGCCGCGGTGAACCGATTGAAGATTCTGCACGCGTGATTTCAAGCATGCTAGATATCGTGATGATCCGTACTTTCGGTCATGATATCGTGGAACGTTTTGCATCTTATTCAAAAGTTCCTGTGATTAATGCTTTAACAGATGATCACCATCCTTGCCAGTTACTTGCTGACATGCAGACCTATGTAGAGCAACGCGGCTCAATCGAAGGTAAAACTGTTGCCTGGATCGGTGATGGCAACAACATGTGTAATTCATATATTGAAGCAGCACACATGTGGGGCTTTAATCTGAAAATTGCAGCGCCAAAAGGTTATGAACCACAAGAAAAATTCCTGTCTGAATTTGCGCATTGTGTTGAACTGGTCGATACCGCTGAAGATGCAGCCGTGAATGCTGACCTGATCGTGACTGACGTTTGGGCAAGCATGGGCCAGGAAGAAGAACAAAAAATCCGTGAGAAAGCATTTGCAGACTATCAAGTGAATGAACGCCTGATGGATCTTGCGCATCCGGATTGTTTGTTTATGCACTGCTTACCTGCGCACCGCGGCGAAGAAATTTCAGAAAACTTGCTTGACCATAAAAATGCCGTGGTTTGGGATGAAGCTGAAAATCGCTTGCACGCGCAAAAAGCTCTGGTTGAATTCCTGATTAATGAAAATCTGAAAAAAGACTAAATTAAAAGCTGAATCTTCACAAATTAAGCACCAATCTCTGGTGCTTTTTTTGTCTCAGCTCTTATAATCATGATTGAAATGGAATAAAAAGTGATGTTATACAATGCAAAATAAATATTGGGCCTTGGCACTATTGGCAGGTTTTAGCAGTGCGACCTTCTCCGTTCATGCTTCTGAATTTGATCAATATCTTCAGGAAAAAAATATTATTGACAGCAAATTTAAAATTCAGAAAAAAGCTGAACTGAATGAATTACTCGCGGTACTCAGTGCAGAAGATTCCAGAACTTTACCTTTACAGATCGACCAGAATACAATTATTGAACAATTACAGTTAAGTGCCAATAAAACCACATTAAAAGGTTTAATCACCACACCGGATTTTAGCCAATTTGAAAAAGATCTGGGCCGCAAAGAAGTGATGAAAATGATCCGTAATAATCTGCTCAATAATTGCGAGATTTTCTTTGAGCATCGCTATCAGATTGAAAGCCCATACAAGGTCGAGCTCAGCCTGAGCTCGCAAACACAAACCTATAAAACTGATATTTCCCAGAAAGATTGCAAATTGAAATAGTCTAAAGAAATAAGATATTGGCTTTTATTCAGGATTAAAACATCAAGAAAACAAAGAGGTCGCTATAGCTACCTCTTTTTGATGAGGTTTGCTGTTATATCCTGCTAACGCACCAAACCTTGCGGCTGTAGAATTATAATCAGTGCCCCCAGTATTACCACCATCCCGCCAAGCAAATCCCAACGTGACAGTGTGACTTGATCAACGAAGCGCAACCACATTAGCGCCGAAAAAATATAGATGCCACCATAAGCGGCATAAATCCGTCCAGAAGCAGCCGGATGCAAGGTGAGTAGCCAGACAAAAGCCGCCAAAGCCAGAGCTGTCGGAATCCACAACCAGTGACTTCTCCCCTGATTTAAAATCAGGTAGGGAAAATAACAGCCTAAAATTTCCATCAATGCCGTGACCAGAAACAGGCAAAAAGTGGTGAGCAGCTTGGTAATTTGAATATCCATGATTTGTCTTTTGAACTGTATGAATGAATGTGATGATTTAAAATATGAGTGCATGAAAAAACCCGTGCTTGCACGGGTTTTATTTTTTCATATTGATTAAGCAGGTTCAGCAGTCTGGTCTTCAAAGACTTCAAGTTTTAAGCCAACAGCTTTACCATTTTCTTTCTTCACCGACACTGCAACATTACCGCCATTTTCAGCCAGTTCACCAAACAGGATCATTTCTGCCAATGGTTTTTTCAGGTGTTCCTGAATCAGACGCTGCATTGGGCGTGCGCCCATTAAACGGTCATAGCCTTGCTCTGACATCCATTCACGCGCACTCTGATCCACTTCCAGCATGACTTTCTTATCATCAAGTTGCGCTTGAAGTTCGGTCAGGA
The DNA here is from genome assembly GCF_013417355.1 of Acinetobacter sp. YH12255. Lineage (NCBI taxonomy): Bacteria > Pseudomonadati > Pseudomonadota > Gammaproteobacteria > Moraxellales > Moraxellaceae > Acinetobacter > Acinetobacter sp. YH12255. The sequence goes on along the minus strand of NZ_VPEC01000002.1, from coordinate 160,058 downwards.
ATTTATCCACGACATTTTCAATGATACTGCTTGGCAATGCCTTGAACTGAATCACGCCGTCAAGACGGTTACGGAATTCCGGAGAGAAGGCTTTCTTCATCGCTTCCTGGTTATCGTTGCTATTGTCCTGTTCCATAAAGCCAATGCTAATACGTGAAATACTTTCAGCACCAATATTGGTGGTGAGGACTAGGACAACATTACGGAAATCCGATTTACGTCCGTTATTGTCAGTCAAGGAACCATGATCCATAATCTGCAATAACAGGTTAAAGACATCTGGATGCGCTTTTTCGATCTCATCAAGCAATAGCACACAATGTGGATTTTTATGGATCGCATCAGTCAACAAACCACCCTGATCAAAACCGACATAGCCCGGAGGTGCACCGATTAAACGCGACACTGCGTGGCGTTCCATGTACTCGGACATATCAAAGCGAACCAGCTCTACGCCCATCTGCTTAGCCAGCTGCTTGGTCACTTCAGTTTTACCGACACCGGTTGGGCCAGCAAAAACAAAGCTGCCCACAGGTTTATCTGGAGATTTCAAACCGGCACGAGACAGTTTAATGGCCGACGCTAAAGCTTCGATCGCTTCATCCTGACCAAAGACCACCCGTTTCAGATCGCGCTCAAGATTTTCCAGTACGCTCTTGTCATCTTTAGAGACCGTTTTTGGTGGTATACGCGCAATTTTCGACACGATATCTTCGATGTTTTCTACCGTGATCAAACTGTCATCTTGTTCAGCTTTTAAACGGCGCTGCGCACCTGCTTCATCAATCACGTCAATGGCTTTATCTGGCAAGAAACGGTCATTGATGAACTTCGCAGAAAGTTCAACCGCAGATACCAATGCCTGATCGTCATATTGCACATGATGGAAATCTTCAAACTTCGATTTCAGGCCACGTAGGATATCAATGGTTTCAGAAATAGATGGCTCATTCACATCGATTTTCTGGAAACGGCGTGACAAAGCATGATCTTTCTCAAAAACCTGACGGTATTCCTGAAAAGTGGTTGAACCAATGCAACGTAAAGTGCCATTGGCCAATGCAGGCTTGATCAGATTCGATGCATCCATGGTACTGCCCATACTGGAGCCTGCACCAATAATCATGTGAATTTCATCAATAAACAGCACAGCTTCAGGTTTCTTTTTCAGCGCATTTAAAAGCTGTTTCAGGCGTTTTTCAAAGTCACCACGGTATTTTGTTCCGGCAACCAATGCTCCAATATCCAGACTGAAAATTTCAGCATTTTCGAGTGGTTTTGGCGCTTTACCATTAACGATCAACCATGCCAAACCTTCTGCAATCGAGGTTTTACCGACCCCCGGATCACCGACAAGAAGTGGGTTGTTTTTACGGCGGCGGCACAGAATTTGAGCGGCACGTTCAATTTCTTTTTCACGACCAATCAGTGGATCGGTCTTGCCTTTTTGCGCTTCGATATTGAGATTAGTCGTATACAGTTCAAGCGGACCTGAACTGGCTGAAGATGCAGACTCACCATCGAGGTCTTCAATTTCTTCTTCACCCTGTACTTCTTCTTTACGCGTACCATGAGACAGGTACTGAGTTAGCGTAAGGCGATTAATTTGATGACGTTTCAATAGATAGACGGCAAATGAGTCACGCTCAGAATACATTGCAACCAGAATATCAGCACCTTCTACAGTCCGATCACCACCGCTAGATTGCACGTGAAAAATCGCGCGCTGCAAGATCCGGTCAAAACTTTCTGTTGGGTGTGGTGCCTGATCACTATTTTCACCAAGCTTAGGGGTATGCTGTTCTACGTATTCTTCTAACTCCTTGCGCAACACGATAATGTCTGCGCCACATGCTTTAAGCGCATTTACGGCAGAGTCATTGTCAAGCAAGGCTAATAATAAATGTTCTACGGTCAGGAACTCATGTCTCTTTTGACGAGCCATGCTGACAGCCAAACGTAGTGATACTTCTAATTGACGACTGAGCATGTAACCCCCTTAATCTTTAGGCTCTATTTGGCAAAGTAATGGATGACCTTGTGATCGAGCATAATTATTGACTTGGTTCGCTTTGGTTTCCGCAATGTCTCGAGGATAGACCCCAGCTACACCCTTTCCTTCATAATGTACAGTTAGCATTACTTGTGTAGCTTGGTCAAGATTCATTGCAAAGTATTGTTGTAAAATTTCAATTACAAATTCCATCGGGGTATAGTCGTCGTTCATTAAAACGACAGCATATAAGGGCGGACGTTTCAGTTCTGGCGGTGCAGTCTGCACAGCAAGGTCAGAATCATCACCTTCCAGAGGTTCATTTGCTAAACGCGGGCTGATATGCCAATCAACAATTCCAGATTCATAAAAAGAATTTTTGATATCACTTAAACACATTTGACGTTTATTGCTTGGCATAAGATTTATATTTCACACTTAATTTGCATTTGCTTCGGTTTTCGGAATTTCTGACAAGGCGGCAGACTGATTTTCAACTGCTTTGCCCTGTTCCCAGCTAAAACGACGGATCACCGGTTTGGCACCGCTGAGACGTATCTCAATAAATTCTGGCTTAAAGCCTTTTGGCATGCTCCAGCGACCTGTTAAACGCTCATAATTTTCAAAATTAAAGTTTTTGTCTTCCAGTGGCACCACCAGAATCTCAGTCCCTTTAATCAAGCGTAATTCAATACTCCCGGAGGCACGACTTTTGCCCGGACTAACTTGAACCAGATCAATCTGATATTCAAAGGCATTTTCAGGCAAAGGCTTAATCGACAGGTTTTGCACGGCCAAAGCCAAACCGCCACGCTGACGTAAGACCTCGCGATAAATGGTTCCGACACTTTCAGCCTGCACCTGTTCATCACGCGCCTTGGTCATGGCCAGATAGAGATCATTGGCATTACTCACCGCCAGATCACGCTCCTGAACCGCAGTATTCAGATTCTTATTTAATGTTTCCAGACTGGCTTTTTGTGTCTGTACCACATCGACCAGTTGCTCTGCATCTGCATCATAACCCGCCGCAGTCAAACCCTGACGGTGTCCTACGGTATATCCGAGCACACCACTGCTCAAGATCAATACAGCCGCACCAATGACCAAGGGCGTATTGCCTTTCATCAAAGATTTTTTTGCAGCTGGTTCCTGAGGAATGGTCGTATTTGACTCGTTATTCGGCATTTTGATCTCTTGTTTGCTTTATTCAAGACACACATTTAAATCCAAATCTAAATGTGTGTGAAGTTCTAATACGTTTCTTATGGTAATAAACCAATATTATTTAAGCCAGCATCTTCGGCAAATCCGAACATCAGGTTCATGTTTTGTACGGCCTGACCTGCTGCACCTTTCACCAAGTTATCCTGTACAACCAGGACTACCAGCTTGGTCGGTTGCGGCTTGTACAAGGCTATACGCAACTGATTGGCACCACGCACTGAACGGGTTTCTGGTGAGCTGCCTGCTGGCATGACATCGACAAAAGTTTCATTGGCATAGAACTGTTCATACAATGCCTGTAAATCTGCTGCTTGTCCTGCTTCAGTGAGATCGATGTAGATGGTCGACAACATACCACGGATCATTGGCACCAAATGCGGAACAAATAAAATGTGATCAAACACATCTTTTTGACCTGAGATATTTTCCAGAGCTTCGACAATTTCAGGATGATGGCGGTGACCTGCTACGCCATAGGCTTTAAAGTTATCGGCATTTTCAGTATAGATGCCGCCCAAGCTTGCTTTACGACCTGCACCCGACACACCTGATTTCGCATCAATAATAATGCTTTCAGGTTTCACTAATGCGTCACTTGATGTTAATACTGGCGCCAGACCCAACTGAACCGTGGTTGGATAACAACCCGGGTTTCCAACTACATTGGCCTGTTTAATTTGTTCACGATTCAATTCAGATAAACCGTAAACAGAGTCTTTTAACAGTTCTGGACAAGCATGTTGCATGCCATACCATTTTTCAAACTGTTGCAGATCTTGTAAACGGAAATCTGCAGCCAGGTCAATGACTTTGGTCTTTGCAGCCACAAGCGCTTCGGCATGTTTCATGGCAACACCATGCGGCGTTGCAAAAAACACGACATCACATTTTTTAAGTTCATCGATATTTAAATCTGAATATTGAAGATCGGTATATCCGCGTAAACTTGGGAACATGTCATCTACACGGCGACCATTTTCGGTACGTGATGTTAGTACATTCACCTGTACATTTGGGTGTCGTAGTAAAAGACGCAACAATTCAACGCCTGTATAACCTGTACCACCGACAATACCAACAGTAATCACGATCACTACCTCAAATCAAAGTTTCCATTTCGTAACTGCGTAGTATGACAGGAAGTTGAGGTTTTCTAAACTGTTTCAGCGGGGATTACTGGTTTTTTATAAGTACTGAACACAATTTCAAAATTAAAGAGAGATGGAAAAGTAATATCTATATTGCTTAGGCTATTTTAAGCCTTTATTTCCCTCTCATTCTCTATTCAGTTCAATTTTAAGCTTCCCACCAATATGGCAACGGCGTATTTTTTAGCATTTTCTGATGCTGTTGAAAATTTGCATCATGTTTCTGAACTTCCGCCCAAAAAAGGGAACTATGATCAAAATATTGGGTATGTGCCAGTTCATGTACCGCGACATAACGGGTAATTTCTTCGGGAAATAGCACCAAAGCACTATTCAGCATAATGTCATGCTGAGCAGAACAACTGCCCCAGCGGGTTTTGGGCTGTCGAATATTGCACTTTTTAAAAGGCAGATTGCATTGCTGTGAGACAAGATTTAAATATAGGGGAAGCTGTTCTTTGGCATAGCTGATGACAAAGGCTTTTAAATATTCTTCAGGATGTCGATCACTGACACAGAGCTGTAACTTCTCAGAATCGAAAACAAAGTTATGTTTCTGGCTTTGATAATGAATCTGAACTGGTACGTTTAAATTAAACAGCTGCAGCTCAGTTGGTAGCGTTCGGTCTATTTTTTGGAATTTTTCCTGCTGCGATTGCCAGGTTTTCATCAGCCATTGTTCTGATTGTTTTAAAAATTCTTGAACTTGGCGCTGTGTGCAAAACTGCGGCACAGTTAATTTAATTTGCGTCGGCTCTACACGCAGTCTCAAGCGTGTTGCGCGTAATTTTCGAGTAATTTGGATTTCAGGGAGGTTTGGGGTCATTTATCTATAATTTTATAATTTAAATCTCCCCTCCTTATAGAAGTTCACATCTCACATTTTTAAGAGAAGTTTTAAAGGAATTCTAAATTTCAATAATGGTAGTGGAATTAATATTGAAAAGTCCCTTCTCCCTCAGGGAGAAGGTTAGGATGAGGGCATTCTTCATATACATCCTCTCCCAAACCCTCTCCTTTCAAAGGAGAGGGAACTTCCATTAGAAATTAAAATATAAATCGAAACTCAATTTACATAAAAAGTTCATATAGATTAAACCGCAGTACGTTCTTCAATACCGTCATTGGTTGCCACAATTGCGATGTCCGCTTTATTAATCGCAAAAATTCCGTTACAGACCACGCCAGGAATGTTGTTGAGCGTTTTTTCAAGCTCAAGTGCATTTAAGATATTCAGATTATGCACATCTAAAATCACATTACCATTGTCAGTCACGACACCTTCACGATATGCAGGATCACCGCCCAAAGAGACAATTTTACGTGCAACCGCAGAACGTGCCATAGGAATCACTTCAACTGGCAGCGGGAAATCGTGTCCCAATTGTCCGACCCATTTTGAATCATCGACAATACACACAAATTTTTTCGCAATCGATGCCACAATTTTTTCACGTGTCAGTGCTGCACCACCACCTTTGATCATATGCAAATGACGATCAATTTCATCTGCGCCGTCGACATAAGCATCTAGTCCGCCGACAGAGTTCATATCGACCACTTCAATGCCTAACTTCTTAAGACGTTGCGCCGTTGCTTCAGAACTTGCCACAGCCGCTTCTAACTGAAGTTCTGGCAATAAATCGATTAAAAAGTTAACCGTACTTCCGGTACCTACGCCTAAAATGCCGCCTTTTGGTAAGTGTTTCAGAGCAGCACGGGCCGCTGCTTGTTTTTTCTCATCTTGGGTTGCATATAGACTCATGGCTTCACTCAACTATTTTGGACTTTTGCAGTATTTTCGAACCGCAAAGCCGTATGGTTTGTTACAATAAGCGCCTATTTTAAACTGTTAGATGGAAAATTAACATGCTGTCTCGTTTGGTTCGACAAATATTACAAGCAACGGTCTACGATGTTGCAATCGAAACTCCACTCGAAGCAGCACCACGAATTAGCGAACGACTCAATAATAACATCCGCTTTAAACGTGAAGATTTACAACCAGTTTTTTCATTCAAGCTACGCGGTGCCTATAACCGCATTAGTCAATTGCCGAAATCTCAACTGGAACGTGGTGTCATCACAGCTTCAGCAGGCAACCATGCACAAGGCGTGGCATTATCAGGTAAAAAATTGGGTATTCGCGCCATTATCGTAATGCCAAAAACAACACCAGATATTAAAGTCCAAGCGGTAAAACGCCTTGGGGGTGAAGTTGTTTTACATGGTGACTCATTCGACGTTGCCAACAAATATGCAATTCAACGTGCTCAAGAAGATGGCATGACTTTTATTCCGCCTTATGATGATGAGCTGGTGATGGCGGGTCAAGGTACCATTGCCAATGAAATCTTGCGTCAATGGCGCGATGTTGATTATGTATTTGTAGCGGTAGGTGGCGGTGGCCTGATCGCAGGTGTGGCAGCCTACCTGGGTGATGTTGCCCCGCATGTCAAAGTCATTCCGGTGGAGTATGACGAATCGGCATGCTTAAAAGCAGCTTTAGAGGCCAATGAACGTGTCATTTTACCTTCTGTGGGTTTATTCGCTGACGGTACAGCCGTTGCACAAATTGGTGAAAAACCATTTGAAGTGATTCGCCTGCAAAAGTCAGATAATTCTGGCCCGATCGTAGAACCACATGTGGTACTGGTCAATACCGACGAAATTTGTGCAGCCATTAAAGATACTTATGACGAATGCCGCAGCATTGTCGAACCCTCAGGTGCTATGGCATTGGCCGGCATTAAAAAATATGTCGAAGAACATAAAATCGAAGGTAAAAATATGGTGTCGATTGTGTGCGGCGCCAACATGAATTTCGACCGTTTACGTTATATCGCCGAACGTACCGAACTCGGTGAACGTAAAGAAGCGATTTTTGCCGTGACGATTCCAGAACAGAAAGGTTCATTCCTCAACTTCTGTCGCGCTTTGCAAGGTCGCAATATTACCGAATTTAATTACCGTGCCAGTGATGTCTCTGCTGCTCAAGTATTTGTTGGGATCAGCTTAAAAAATGGTGAAAAAGAACGTCAGGAAATTTATGAAACGCTAAAATTCCAGTATGATGTCGATGACCTGTCTGATGATGAAGTGGCAAAACTGCATATTCGTTACCTGATTGGTGGTCATGCCGATATTGAAAATGAACGCCTGTTCCGGGTGGAATTTCCAGAACGTCCTGGTGCTTTATTAATGTTCCTGGAACGTCTTGGCCCAACGCATAACATTACCCTGTTCCATTACCGTAACCACGGCGCTGCGGAAGGGCGTGTTCTGGTGGGTCTGGAGGCGACCGATGCGCAGCAGAATCCGGATGGCTTGATTGAAACCCTTGAAACCATTACATATCCATATCAGGAAATTACCAATAATCTGGGCTATCAGCGCTTCCTGAAGTAATTGTTAAAATATAGACCGCCTTTCGAGGCGGTTTTTTATGTGCAACTCAAAATCATGATCATACTATTTATCTCGGCATAGCTTGCTGAATAGCAGCGCAATTTTTACGAAATTCTCTTACACTAAAATTGAGATGTAATAAAAATAGTTAGGACAATATTCATGGCATTATTTGCAGTGATTGGGCTGGGTAGTTTTGGTGCGACTGTGGCCACGCAACTGATCAGTCTGAATCATGAAGTGATCGGAATCGATCTGAATAAAAAATATGTAGAAAATATTTCTGATCAACTGACCCATGCTGTAATTGCCGATGCAACCGATGAGCATGTGCTGGATGAACTGAATGTGCAGCGTTGTGATGCCGTAGTCGTGGCGATCGGAGAAGATATTGAAGCCAGTATTTTGTGTGTATTGCACCTGAAAAATATGGGCGTCAAAAAAATCTGGGTAAAAGCCAAATCCAAATCCCATCACATGATTCTGACCCATCTCAATGTCGAGAAAATCATTCATCCTGAAGAAGATATGGGCGTGCGTGTGGCTCAGTCTTTAAGCTACCCGATGGTCAGTCGTTATATGGCACTGGAAGATGATCATTATATTGTCAAAATTGAGATTCATGCCGATCATCATGCTACGCCGCTCAACCAGCTGATGAAGCACGCGCCTGAAATCACCACCTTATTACATAAGCGCGGATCAGTGGTGCAATATCAGGTCGCATCCGACCTGATTCTGCAGGAAGGCGATATTCTTGTGGTTGAAGGATTACTGGAGCCTTTACGCCATCTCGCCAGATATTTTAAAGCGCTATGAGAAGTTCTGACTTAAAGCAACATAGAACCATTAATCTCAGCCCGCCGAGTTTATTGGCCTTGGGTTTTCTCGGATTAATCCTGATCGGTTCACTGCTACTGATGTTACCTATTGCCCATCAGGGTGATATCAGCTGGTTGCAAGCCATTTTCACGGCTACGTCTGCAGTGACCATTACCGGACTGTCCGTAGTGAATGTCGGTGAAGCCTATACGGTATTTGGCCAGGTTGTCATTATGTTTCTGCTGCAATGCGGTGGATTGGGTTTTATGACTTTTGCCATTCTGGCAGTGATGAGTCTGGCACCCAAGATGGGGCTCAAACAGCAAGTCATGGCACAGGAATCGATTGGCCAGACCAGCCTGAAAAAAGTCAGTTTTACCATTAAAGCGGTATTTTTATATTCCCTGTTTTTTGAAGCCATCGGTACGCTGATTCTGACCTTGTCCTGGCTCAGAGAATATCCGCTCAGTGAAGCACTCTTTTATGCTGCCTTTTATAGTGTGTCAGCGTTCAATAATGGTGGATTTTCACTTTTTCCAAATAGCTTGATGAGTTTTTCAGGGCAGTATCTGATCACCTTTACCATCAGTATGCTGTATATCATTGGTGGTATCGGCTTTCTGGTGCTGATGGATGTCAAGCAACATAGACGCTGGCGCAAGTTAAGTACCAATAGCAAGCTCATTCTTTCGACGATTCTGGGGCTCAATCTGAGTGCGTTTATTGTGCTATGGCTGCTCGAAGCCTCTAATCCGCAAACTTTGGGCCTGATGAGTCTAGGCGATCAAGCCGTGAATGCCTGGTTCCATGCCACTGTTCCCCGCTCTTCAGGCTTTAATAGCTTACCGATGGAGCAAATGAGTGATGCATCGACCCTCGTCACCATGTTTCTGATGTTTATTGGCGGCGGCTCCTTAAGTACGGCGGGCGGAATTAAAGTCGGCACGTTTATTATTGTGCTGATTAGCGTGATCAGTTTTTTAAGACGCGAAGATGAAATCCGTCTGTTTAATCATTCTATTCCCGAAAAAACCACATTTAAGGCACTGGCCGTGGTCTGTATTACAGCTGCCTTAATTGTGATGGGCTTTATGAGTTTATTAATTCTGGAACCTGAACATGAATTTCTCGATCTGTTGTTTGAAGCCGTGTCAGCAGCCTGCACGGTCGGCTTGACCCGAGGAATAACCGAAGAGCTGCAACCTGCCAGTTTGATTATTTTGATGCTGTTAATGTTTGCAGGACGTTTAGGGCCACTGACTTTAGCTTATTTCATTGCTACCCCGAAAAAGAGCCGAATCAAACATCCGCCTTCAGAAATCCAGATTGGTTAAACCACCCAATAAAAAAACCATGCCACAGCATGGTTTTTTTATTTTCATTGCAAGATGATTCAAAATGGGAATTTTAGAACCAGTTCATTAAGGAAACACCCAAGCCCACATAAGTGGCACGATGATTATAATCAATCAGACTTTCGCCATAGCCATCAAAAAGCTGGAATTGACCACGTAAGCGCCCACTGATCGGGAATGACCAGTCGAACTGAACTGCACCACGATTGTCATCTCCGCCTTTTAAGGTATGACGCAGCATCAAGGAAAAATCATGCTCGTTATGACGATAAAAAGCTGTCATGTCGCCGCGTCCAATATAGTTCTTGATCTCGGGATTGTTATCGTCGTCACGATTCTCTTCAAAGCGATACCAAGGGCGAACCATCAGGGCAAAATTGTCTTTTTCAAAGCCCAGATTCAGCATGACGCGGTTCCAGCTACGCGACAACGGGTCAGAACGGCCATTGGACTGATGATTAATGGTTAGTCCCAACATACGCCAGTTAAGACCAAAAAGGTCATAATTGGTACGCAAAACAAAACTTGCTTCGGGTTCATAATTGGTTTCACGAAACGGACGTGACTCTTCCGAGTTATAGACCTGCCAACGTGAAGACTGAGTATAACCGAGCCAGAGATCCCCATTATTCCCCAGAATATTTTCAACGGCCTTGGTTTTTAGAGACAGTTGAAACTTTGCTTCGATTGAGGTGAGATTTTGATCCTCTTCTACCGTATTTTGTGGATTTTCACTCTGTGGAAATTCATTTTTCTTTGAAGTCCAAAAACCGGGCATCAGATAAATTGGCTGATAAGAACGGATGTTCCAGGTACCCAGTTTACTTTCCGGAGACAATTCCCAGCGACTATCCAGCAAAGACAGATTTGGTGTCAGCTTTGATCCTTCAGAAGCATAAATATTAGAAACGGTTTGTCCCATTCTGGCTTTTAAATTATCAGGTTCAGGCGCAATTTCTACTGCTGCACGACGTTCAGAAACGATCACCGGCTTATCGATAATCGCTATTTTAAACAAGCTATCATAACAGGCCAGACGTTCTGCACTGATTTCCAGTGCTGCACAGGCTTCAGCCGTTGCCGGCATGGGACTATTCACCACTATTTTTTCTTCCGCATTCACTTGCGTCCCAACTGTACAGCCCAGCACAACGCTCAGCTGCAGAGTTGAGCGCCTAAACGAATTAAGCGCCATCCCTTATCCTCATTTTTTTATTTATAGAACTTGTTGAATTACAAAACCAAGCTGCTCCAGCGTTTCACGTTTTGCCACTGGCGCCACGACTGCCTTAGTAGCCTGCTGCTCAAGCAGATAAGTTTGTGCAACACGCTTTAAATCATCCAGTGTGACATTTAACAGACGTTCACGTAATTTCTTACGGAATGCTGGTGTACGCTGATGCAGATAGGCATAACATGCAGTGATTGCCTCGCCCGCTGGTGAACCCGGTTTATCCATACTGGCAATCAGACCCAGAATCGCTTCTTCCAGTTGATGCGGCTGTTGCGGCGCATTGAGTAACCACTGAATACTGGCATCAAAGTCCTGAAAGGTTTCTGCCAGACGCGGGTCACGGTAGCTGTAGAAACGGAATGAACAGGCATTGCCGTCATAGCTGGCACCACCGCCATAAGCACCACCTTTTTCACGGATTGCACTGTGCAGGAAGCCATTACGTAAATAACCCGCCAGCACCATCAAGGCAGCAGCATCAGGATGCGCCACTTCGACCGCCGGATAAGCAGCCGCGCAGAACTGGACATTGGCCTGAATTAACCAGGCTTCATGCTGATCATGCGTCACTTTTTCGATTTGAGTCAGTGCAACCGGTGCAGGATCAACCGCCAGTTTGTCCCAGACATTCTGGATTTCTTCAATCAAGCTATCAGATTGCGGCTCTTCACACACCAGCAGGAACTGCTTCGGTGCTTGCAACAGGACACGATGAATTCGTTTTAACTCGTCAATCAGCAGATCATATTCAGCCGGATCTTTTTCAATTTTAGAGACCAGCTCGATCAGCCAGTTTAATGCACCGAGACCGGTATTATGATAATCCCGCAATGCCAAGGCACTGTGCTGACGAGATGCAGATTGCATCGCATAGCTATGCCCCGAACCGGAAACACGTGACTGCCAGCGTGTTTTACGCTGTTGTAACAGTTCAATAATACGGTCTTTTTCATCAAAACGTAGCTGTTCAAAACCGATTTTCAACAGACGAATGGCATCTAAATGATTCACCAGTGATTTGGTGGTCAGTGTCAGCCAAGCCGTGATCTTGTTTTTGTCATCGACTTTAGAACGCAACGATGCGCCCATACCCAGACCGCCACTTACCGCTGTTTGCAGTTGCTGGAATTCCAGATAATCATATTCACCCGCACCGACTTCGCCCATCAAAATCGAAAGCAGATTGAAGTATGGCGACTGCACCACGTCATCTGGAATATTGACCAGAACCTGTTGGTAATAAATACCATTGGTACCGGCATGATACAGATTCAACGGTGTATCGACCTGATTACAGATAATCTCACGTAACTGGCCCTGAACCACTTGTAATTCCGCAGGTACATCTTCCAGGCCAACTTTTGGCAATAAGTTCAAGTCATCCGGTGTATCCTGACGCACATTCAATGCTTCAGTCTGGGCAATAATGTCTGCTTTCTGCTCTTCGGTCAGATTCTTGCCAATTTCAACCAGACGGGCTTTTTCATCGGCCGCTTCTTTGGCAGATTTTGTCGCATCAGGAACCAGGGTCAGTTGTACACGATGCGGATTATCCAGCAAATATTCTTTAATCAGATTGGAGAGCCACATTGGATCTTGCAGTTCTTCTTTAACCGCAGCAATGGCAGAATCCACATCCCAGACTTCGACCGGATCGCGGTGATGAATCGCACTACCCAGACCGCTCAGAATCAGGCTCAGACCATAAGGCGTGCCATCGCCATTGATTTCACGCTGATGCAATTCAATCTGATGCAGGATTGCATCGACCATGTTCTGATCGACCGGTTTCGAGGCAACATCTTCCAGCACCTTGAACACACCATTTTTAAATTCTTCTGCATGTTCAGGATTTGAACCCTGCACCGCACAGTAGAAAGTCATCTCGAAATTAGAGTCATCCACGCCCATAAATGGACCGGTCGACTGGGCATAACCACAGGTTTCCAGATAATGACGCAATGGTGATGCAGAATCTTCAAGCAGAATCCCTTCGACTAAACGCATACCCAAACGCAGTTTAATATCACTGGCTTCAGGCAATAACCATGACAACACATGATAGGTCTTGTCCTGAAGATCTTCAGCATCGACTGCATAGCTGTCTGTAACGGTCAATGGTGCAGTCAAACGGGTTTCAGGCGTTGGATATAAAGTCTGACCTTTTTCAAATTTGGACAATGCCAGATTTTCAAACTGCTCTTGTAATTCAAAAGCGGTTTTATTGCCAAAGGTCATGAACACTGCATTACTTGGATGGTAATGTGACTTATAGAAATCAACTAACTCTTGGTAAGTCAGGTCAGGAATGTCTTTAGGATCACCACCAGAATTATAATGATACGTGGTATGCGGATATAAATGATGCGCCAGCGTATGATACAGCTGGTCTGAAGGCGAACTCATCGCCCCTTTCATTTCATTAAAGACCACGCCTTTATAGACTGGCTCGCCATTTTCCAGTTCAATGCGAATGCCTTCCTGAGCAAAATCCAGTGGATTCAGGTTCGCAGCAAATGCCGCGTCCATATACACTTCAAGCAGGTTTTGAAAATCTTTGCTGTTTTGCGTTGCAAATGGATAAGCCGTCCAGTCTGCCGCAGTAAAGGCATTCATAAAGGTGTTCAATGAACGGCGGATCATCAGGAAGAATGGATCGCGCACCGGGAACTTTTCTGAACCGCATAATGCAGTATGTTCCAAAATATGTGCTTCGCCTTTAGAATCCATCGGCTGGGTACGAAACGCCACCAGAAAGACATTTTCATCGTGATTGGTCGCCAGGTGATAATGTGTGGCACCAGTCACTTTATGTTTATATTCAGACACAAAAATGTCTAAAGCTTCAACATGTTGTTGACGTAACAACTGAAACGCAGGATGTACAGTTTGAGAAATGGTTTCAGTGACATCTACAGTCATGCGATCTCCTAATGCTTTAATTAAAATAACTAAGGACATTATAGCTTTAGTTATCTGAATTATTCACGTTGAAAACCGAGGATTTTGATCGAATTAAGTAAACTTGATCATTTGAAAATTAAATCATCAAATTTACTGGCTAAGTCTGGCTCAACAGCCGCAAGATCACGAAATCAAATATTTGAAGTAGTTATAACTTGGATTATTTTCCACAAATACATAATTCTGTTTTTGATAGAAGCTGGCAGCCAGTCGGGTATCTGTTTGCAGACATAAGGCCGAATAATGCGGAGCTGCCAACTGTTCCAGATAAGCCAGAAGCTGTTTACCGACCCCATGCAGCCGATATTTTGGATGGACATAAAAACGGCGCACACGACCAATCCGCTCTTCAATGCCATTATCGCCCCATTGCTGGTTTAGGCCACCACAGGCAATCAGTTTTTTGCCATCATGCGCGACCAGTAAATGTTCATTGGCTTGAGCAAAGCAGTTTTTACCGGTGCGATATTCTTCAATTAACTTATCCAACACATCTAAGCCTTCTTTACGCGCAAGGGTCGCTAGCGTTTCGACTTGGTCAGGAAGTTGTTCAACTTTTACAATTTTAATATCCATATACGCACACTATTTTAAATGATTGTGAAGAATGATCTTCGCAGAACGATTTTAAAGTATCATGTCGAACGCGATATATCCTTATAAATAAAATTTGATGCTTAAATCAATGCTACAGCAACGTAGTGCATAAAAATAAGTCAAATCTTAGACCAAAGATAGTCACTGAATAAAATACAGCATTTTTGGAAAATATTTGAAAATGATTCAGCAAACTACAGCAATCCCAAGCAATCGTGTAAACTTGGCACTTTCATTTTTAATGTGATATTTGAACATGGCAAATGTTGATCTTTTTGCAATTGGTAATGCGCTGATTGACCAAGAATTTAAAGTGTCTGACGACTTTTTAACTGCACATCACTTGCAAAAAGGCACCATGCAGCTGACAGATGGTGATACTCAGGCCAGACTTTATCAAAATCTTCAAGCGACTCAAGTTTATAAAGGTCAGGCTTCAGGCGGTTCAGCAGCCAACACTACCGTGGCATTTTCTGCACTTGGCGGTTCTGCATTTTATGGTTGCCGTGTTGGTAATGATGAACTGGGGCAAATCTATCTGAAAGGTTTAAATGATGCGGGCATTCAGACCACAATCCAGTCGATCAGCGAAGGTGTAACGGGAACTTGTATGGTTCTGGTGAGTCCTGATTCTGAACGTACCATGCATACTTATCTAGGTATTACTGCTGAACTCACGGATCAACAAATTGATTTTAGTGCGCTAAATACTGCGAAATGGCTATATATCGAAGGTTATTTATCGACTTCTGAAACAGCACGCCATGCCGTCAAACAGGCACGTGCAATTGCCCACGCTAACGGAGTTAAAATTGCTTTAACTTTATCGGATCCTGCCATGGTGCAATATGCGCGTGCCGGTCTGGATGAAATGATTGCAGAAGGTGTCGACCTGTTGCTGTGTAACCAGCAAGAAGCCCTGATGTATACAGAGACCGATAATATTGACGCGGCTCTAGTTAAATTAAAAACACTCAGTCAACACGTTGTCATTACATTGTCAGCCGAGGGTGCACTTATTTCGGATCACGACAATACATTTAAAGTGCCTGGCCGCAAAGTTACTGCAGTAGATGCGAATGGTGCCGGTGATGCATTTGCCGGGGCTTTCCTGTATGCCTTGAATGCCAACCTAGGTCTTAAAACTGCGGCTGAACTGGCGATTTTAATTTCCAGTCAGGTGGTTTCGCAATTTGGCCCACGTTTAGCGATTGAAGACTATGCGGCATTATTACAAGACTTTCAGAAGGAATGTGCTTAATGTTTAAAATTTGTATGACCGAAGATATTCCAGAGCGTGAAGCCCGAGCTTTTGAACTGGACAATGGGGATATTATTTTTATTACCCAGCGCGATGGTGCCTTTTATGCCTATCAAAACCTGTGTCCGCATTTGCAAGTCGAGCTAGAATTTCTGGAAAACCAGTTTTTGGATCGTGATCAGGAATTTATTGAATGTTCAACGCATGGTGCACTGTTTTTGGTAGAAAGCGGTGAATGTATTTCCGGGCCTTGCCAAGGTCAGTCACTTGAAAAAGTAGAAATTACCGTGCATTCTGATGGTGGAATTTACCTCACAGAATAAGACCTAAAACGGACTTCACCATGCCTGCATTTTTTCTAGACTATAATCTGATGCCTTTTCATCTCAGTTTATTGGCGATTATTTTGTTTGGCGTGGTGAAAACCATTGGTTTCTATTTTGGACTCAGATCCAGCAAATTTTTGCAAAAAATTTCACCTTATAATTTTCAACAATTAGACCTGTTGAATGTCAAATTCTCCAAAACTCTAATTGTATTTTTCTTTCTGATGAATTTCAGCTTTGCTGGCTATGTTTTACAATTCCTGATCTATTCTCAGGAGTTTGAGTTTCTGCCGGCTTATTATCTGATTATTCCGGCTTTAATTATTGCCACTTTTTTTACGATTTTCATGATTCATTGTCTGGATCAGGTCATTCCACCCAAATATAAAAAGAATAATGTCAATTTGCTCGGCCGTCTGGCAACGATTTCAAGTGGCAATGCCCGCCCTGGATTTTCTGCTCAAGCGCGGGTTCGAGATGAATATGGGCAACTGCATTATGTACAGGTAGAGCCAGAGTTTGGTGAACTGGGTTTTCAATCGCAAATTATTTTAATTCGTACCCGAAAATCTCATTATATTGCCAAAAAAATCTGTGACTCTAACCAGCTGTTTAGCCTGAACCTAGATTAGCGATTTTAAAGTCTGCATAGCATTAAAAAATCCCGACTCAAATCGGGATTTTTACATGATGGAATTTATTTTTTGAGAAGCCCTGAGACCATATTCAAGACATTTTGAATATCATTATTGGCTTCCTGCTTACTGGTCTGTTCACCCTGTGGCGTAAGTGAGTCAATAATCTGCGGCAAGACTTGTGAAATTGCACTATACACATCCTGTTTAGGCGCATGAGTTTGCTGTGCAACTTCTTCAATTTCCTGATCATCAAACAGATTTTGTACCTGCTGCGGATCGACATTGGCATTTTCACCCGGGCCAGTCGACACCCAGTCATCAACCTGACTATTCAACCCCTGTCCTTTAAGCTTATCCAATGCACCCTGTAAACCACCCTGTTTTTGAATCCAGGCCAGTACCAGAGGTAGCACAGCAATCAATAAGGTTTTGCCAGTCGAACCTCCTCCCAATCCTGAACGGGGTTGAGCAGTACTTTGACGATTTGCACCACCTAACTGACTGAGAACTGAACCTAAAATTGCACCCAAACCATTTTGTCGGGTCTGCTGACCGGCTTGATTCTGCGGATTCTGATTGTGTTGACTCTGATCTTGTTGAGTCTGAGATTTATTCAAATGACCCAATACCGATCCCAGGATATCTGCCAGACCACCCTGCTGTGAAGATCGCTTTTGAGACTGCCCGCCACCCAATGCCTGCTTGGCCAATATTTCCACGATATTACTCAGATTCGTCATGCTCTATATCCTGTATGCATCATAGTTACAGAATACGGTCTGTCCTCATATTGTCTAGGCAGGATTGTGTTAATATTTGCAATTAAGCAGGCATAGGCTTACCAGCGAAATTTATCCCAGTTTTCCGGATTGGCCCAGAACTTGGAATTAAACCAGTCGGGCACATGCTTATAGGTTAAAATATTAAACTGCCACAGCGCAAAATCCGCCCCGTGCGTGGTCTTGTCAATCAGCTGGGTAAATCCCAAAGCTCTCAATAGTTTTTCATCTTGCAGCCGACTGATCACCACCAGACGTTTAGCAAATAAATCACGCAATTTCACCAAGATTCGACTCATGATCTGTTCAGACAAATGTTCGGTTTCTATCGTATCCAGCATTACCACAGCCAGGTCATAACGTTGCTGAAAAGGCAGATTTAAAAAGCCAGATACGCTAAAATAGTGCCATTGAATAGATGGCTGAAACTGGACTTGCCTTAAGTCCTGCCCAATACAAATAGCAGTATGAATTGGCTGTTCCTGTGCGAAATCGTCTAGCATTGAAGTAATGACATTCTGCTCAGCCATAACTGCATCCTTATGATTTAAGTGAGTAATCTTTATGGAACTTCAGGGCATTTGCCATAAAATGCATGTCGGCCTCAAAGACCTTAGTGTAACTGATCAACAGATACAGCGGGCAAATGTTGAGTATAAATTAATTCTGGATCGTGCAGAAATCGATCTTCCGTTTAATTTAGGCCAAGACATCGAGATTGAATGGACGGGGAAGATTTATTGCGTATCTTGTGGCAATAAAACCTCAAAATCTTTCTCGCAAGGTCACTGTTTTAAATGTTTTAAGACCAATGCTTCATGTGATATGTGCATCATGAAGCCAGAAACCTGTCATTATCATTTAGGCACTTGCCGCGAAGATGAATTTGCCCAGAATGTCTGCTTTCAACCGCATATTGTCTATCTAGCCAATTCCAGTGCATTGAAGGTCGGGATTACCCGTACCAGCCAAATGCCGACCCGCTGGCTGGATCAGGGCGCAACCCAAGCCCTGCCGATTATGAAAGTTGGCTCACGTCGCCTCTCTGGCAAATTGGAAGTCATGTTTGGTACGCAGGTCGCAGACAAAACAGACTGGCGCAAGCTGCTCAAAGGTGAAGCAGAACCACTGAATCTGATTGAAATCCGTGAACAGCTGTTAGAAGAATTTGCACCTAAAATTCAAAGCATTCGTGAAGAATTTAATCAGAATCTTGAGTTTAATGAAAATATTGAAGTGCTTGAGCAGGAATTGGCACGCGAGTTTATTTATCCGGTCGAGCAATATCCAGAAAAGATTAAATCACATAATCTGGATAAAACTCCGGTGATTCGTGGCAAATTACAGGGTATTAAAGGTCAGTATTTAATTCTGGATACCGGTGTAATCAATATGCGTAAATATACCGGTTATGAACTGATTATTCGTGCTTAAACCCTCATTTGGCTAGAGCATAAAAAACCAGCCCGCAGGCTGGTTTTTTTATTTAAGAGCGTCTTATTTGATTTTTGCCTGAGATTTCAGGTAGCGCGTATAGTCATCAAATTCTTGCTGACCACGAAGTTGCTGATACAACTTCACCAACTCACTACGTTGCTCTGCACTCAATACATCCACCGGGTTTTTCTTTACTTCTGATACCGCAACCACGACCAGCTCATTTGGCATTTTCGCTGTGGTCACTGACCAATGGCCTGCTTTTGGTGTCGGAAGACTAAAAGCGGCACGTTGTACATCACGTTTTAGCAAACCTTCAGCACGGGTATACACGCCAGCATCTTCAAAAATCAAAGCACCTTTGGCGACTGATGCAGCAGGTTTGGTTTTGAACTCATCCAGAGCTTTCTGAATTTTTGCTTTTGCCAAAGCAGCGGCTTTGTCTTCAATCAATTGAGCCTGAACACGCGGTTTCGCTTCTGCCAGTGTTTGTTCACCAGCTGCATGATAGTCACGCACCTTGATCCAGGCCACATCACCATTGGCCAACTGAATGCTTGATGAAGCATTACGATCACCATTTTTGACATCATCATTAAACAGTTTGACTTTAAGGTTGGCATCGCTCAACACTGGGTCACGGGTTGAAAGTTTTACTCCTTGGGCTTTCTGAACCTGCACGCCTTTCACTTCTTGTGTAACGACCTCCAGAGAATCACTTCCCACCACCATATCATTCAAGCTATTCACCGTATCGGAGAATGCATTGGATTTTTTAGCAGCCAAAACCTCTTCAGATAAACGTGCTTTTTGTGACTCAAAAGATGGCACAGCCACATCAGGTGATTGCACAGAAATAATATGATAGCCATAATCTGTTTTCACAGGAGCAGAGACCTGACCTGATTTTAAAGAGCTAACAGCCTGGTCAAATGTGCTACCAAATACGCCAGTTTCATAGACTGCAATTGCTCCGCCTTTAGACTTGGATTCAGGATCTTCAGAATATTGTGCTGCAGCCTGTGCAAAAGTGTTACCGGCTTTAATTTTCGCTGCCACTTCTGCAGCCAGTTTTTGTGCTTCAGCATCACTACGACTGTCCGCCGTAATCAAAATATGCTTCACCTCTGGTTTAACTGCCTGTTTTTGTGTCGCAACAAAGGCTGTATACGCTTCCTGAAGTTCAGCATCTGTCACTGCCAAACCCTGTGCTTGAATATCACTTGGCTTCAACACCACATAGTCTACATCGACACTGGTCGGCTGTGTAAACGATGCCTTGTGCTGTTCATAATAGGCAGCGACTTCAGCATCGCTGACTTTGACATCTTGTTTATAACTGTCCAGATTAATACTGGAAATATGAATATGACGTTGTTCAGTCTGTAAATCGGCAATTTGCTGCATTTCGACCGGACTCACCAGTGGATAGTCCAGGAATGTCGAAGACAGCATTTTCAGCGCATGATCTTTACGCAAACTTTCGACTAAAGCACGATTGGTCATGCCAATTGATTTAAGATAGTTCTCATATAAAGCATCAGAGAACTTACCATCTTGCTGGAAAGTCGGCTGCTGGGCAATCATCTGTACAATTTGCTGGTCACTCAGGCTGATGCCTAATTCTTCTGCCTGTTGTAGCAATAAGGTACGTGAAACCAAAGTATCCATGGCTTTCTGGTCAATGAAGCTTTGATTCAGCAAGGTTTCATCGCCATTGGCATAACTGAGATATTGTTCTTTAAATGATTTCGTCAGTGACTCTAATTCTTTTTGAGATATTTCAGTTCCGTTCACGGATTTTGCCGCATCAGAGCTCCCGCCGCTAAAATATCCTTCAATACCTACAAGCGCTAACGGGGTCAAAAACAGAACGAGTAAAACTTTACCCAACCAACCCTTAATAACTTTACGAAAAGCTTCCATAAGTATTCCAATATTTTATTTGCAAAGGATTTTAACCGAAAATACCCATTGAATGAATGTGTTAATCATCACAATTTATTTTATCAATAAAAAACGCGCCAAAGAAGGCGCGTTTCATCGCTGGGTAAGCTTAAGCTACAGCGTCTTTTAAGCCTTTACCCGCTTTGAAGCTAGGCACTTTGCTTGCTTTGATCTCAAGAGTAGCGCCAGTCTGTGGGTTACGGCCAGTACGTGCAGCACGTTCTTTTACACCGAAAGTACCAAAACCGACCAAAGTAACTGTATCACCCGCTTTTAAAGCTTCAGTAACAGAAGCAATTGTAGCATCTAAAGCTTTACCTGCGTCAGCCTTAGATAATCCCCCTTTCTCTGCAATTGCATCAATTAATTCTGATTTATTCATGAAGATTACGTCCTCTTAATATCGTTTATTTAAGGTTCAAGAATTTGTTTAACATGCCATAACGCCTTTATAGCAATGCTTTAGGTATAAACGCAATACTTAAGAACCTCTTTTTTTTCAAAAAATATGCGAAAAAAACATTGAATAATAAATAAAGTCATTTTATTTGTGTTTTTTTCGACAATTCTTCCTGCATTTTTTCTTGTTCCGCAGTCAACTGATCAACCTTGGCATGTAACTGAAGGATTAAACGTTCCAAATGTTGTACATCCTTGAGTGTGACTAATCCTATACGATTCAATGAGTGATGAACAGAGTTGTCGATCAGCTTTTCTACTTTATCTTTGGTCTCTGTGACCGACTCTTTGGCCTTTTCTGAGACCTTTTCTACAGTTTGATCTGCAATATCTGCAGTTTTAGACTCCAGTTCTTCTCCAACCTTGACCAGTGAGTCAAACAGTTTATTGCCTTCTTCTTCGGCACGTGAAAATGCTCCCAGTCCAGCCAGCCAGATCTGTTTGGTATATTTACGAAAATCAAGAGCCGATTTGCGCTCCGAGGCAGATTTGGACTTGGCTTTCATTGTTTTCTGGTTTAAAGCTTCAGCTGAGTCTTGTGCTGTTTTTGACTTGTCCATGTGCACGGCTCCTGTTTATTTTCTGCGCAATTATTATAAATTATTCTACAAAATCACTGCATAATAGCAAATTTAGTACTTGATAGATTTGCTAAACTGTTCTACAAAGCAATTTATTTCAAGTCTAATTTGATTTAACCCTGAAATCTCTTCACAGGCAGGAAGCTTTTTCACTTTATATTTCAGGTAAGGATTGGTTGTATATGAGCGAATCGCAACAAAGTCAAAATCAACCGCATTTGTTGCTTACGATGACGTTAATTGTTTTAGAAACAATATTTACCTTCATTCTCAAGCATGATCGTGTCGTTGCATTACAAGCCAAGAAGTTTGTAGATGAAAATATCTCGATTAAAATCAATAGCTATATTCCATATTTCGACTTTTATGTGCAATTCACCACAAATGGTCTTTTATTTGACCATAAAGCACCGGGTCGCATTGTAGATCTGGATGTGCGTACCACACTTCCCGATCTGATCAAAATTTTTATTTTTGGCAATCGTCGTAGCATTCGTAGTATGCGCATTGATGGTCATCAGGTTTTGAAAGACGAATTTCGTGATTTATTAACCGTATTCAGCTTGCCAAAAGTATTAGCCGACTGGAAACACTGGCTGTCTGAAACACCCACTGATGAAACGGAAATTATTGCGTCCAAAAAGCGTATAGCACCACTCTTAAAGAAAATTGAAGAGCAGCGTTCCAAGATCAATACCTTGCAGGTAGAAGTCAAGCAGTATAAAAACCGCCTGAAACGGATCGAACGCCGTCAAAAGCGCATTAATATTGTTTTTGGCCTGAGTAGCATACTTTTGATTACGTTATTAGTGTATAATTGGCTCAGTATCTAAATCTTTCATTATGAAAAAATTAAATCCCACTAAGGTCTACTAAAAATAACTTGACTAATTTAGTCGGGATTCTTAAAATCGATACATCTAGTCTAACCATGTGTATCGAATCATGCGCCTAACCACTCGCGGTCGCTACGCTGTGACTGCTCTACTTGATCTAGCTTTGCAGCCTTCTGAAAAAACGATTACGCTCGCCGAAATTGCGGCACGTCAAACTATTTCTGTTGCCTATCTTGAGCAGTTATTTGCGAAACTCAAGCGCCATGGCTTGGTTTCAAGTGTTCGTGGAGCAAATGGTGGATACCATTTAGCACGTAATGCAGATGAAATTACTGTGTTAGCAATTATCGAAGCTGTAAACGAAACAGTTGATGCGACTCGCTGTGACCATAAAGGCAACTGCCAGAATGGTGCGATGTGCTTGACTCATGATTTATGGCAGGAACTCTCCCACCACATTGCCGATTATTTAGCAAAAATCTCGCTTGCTGATCTGGTTGCACGTGACAATGTACAAACAGTGTCATTACGCCAAAATTCAGCACCCTTTGATTCAGCCCTTTTATCGGTTACAGGTATTTGACATGAAACGTCCGATTTATCTTGATTATGCAGCTACGACTCCGGTAGATCCTCAGGTTGCTGAACGTATGATGGAATGTTTAACATTCGAAGGTACCTTCGGTAATGCTGCATCTCGTTCACATGCTTATGGCTGGCAAGCAGAAGAAAAAGTTGAATATGCACGTGAACAGGTCGCTAATTTAATTAAAGCTGATCCACGTGAAATCGTATGGACTTCAGGTGCAACCGAATCAGACAACCTTGCGCTTAAAGGTGTGGCTCATTTCTATGCATCGAAAGGTAAACATATCATTACCTCTAAGATCGAACACAAGGCAATTTTAGATACGTGCCGTGAGTTAGAGTCTGAAGGTTTTGAGATTACCTATATTGAACCACAACCTCAAACCGGTTTAATTACTCCGGAAATGGTTCAAGCAGAAATTCGTCCAGATACGATTCTGGTTTCACTGATGATGGTGAACAACGAAATCGGTACGGTTACTGATGTTGCAGCGATTGGTGAAATCACTCGTGCCAACAAAATTTTCTTCCATGTCGATGCAGCACAAGCGGCAGGTAAAGTTGAAATTGATCTTTCAACTTTAAAAGTAGACCTGATGAGCTTCTCTGCGCACAAGATCTACGGCCCTAAAGGTATTGGTGCCCTGTTTGTACGTCGTAGCCCACGTGTACGCCTAAAAGCTGAAATGCATGGTGGCGGTCACGAGCGTGGCATGCGTTCAGGTACGCTTGCAACGCATCAAATCGTGGGTATGGGTGAAGCATTTGAACTTGCAGGTAAAAACCTGGAAGCTGAACAAACCCGCTTACGTGTACTTCGCGACAAGCTTTGGAATGGCGTACAAGACCTTGAACAGGTGTTCTTGAATGGTCATCCTACACAAAACGTAGCGAACTACTTGAATATCAGCTTCAACTTTGTTGAAGGTGAATCACTGATGATGGCCTTGAAAGATGCTGCGGTATCTTCAGGTTCAGCATGTACCTCTGCAACACTGGAACCCTCTTATGTACTTCGTGCATTGGGTCTTTCAGACGAGCTTGCACACAGTTCGATCCGCTTCAGCTTTGGTAAATACACCACTGAAGAAGATATCGACCATGTATTGAGTATCACTAAAGCTGCTGTTGAGAAGTTACGTGAACTTTCTCCGCTTTGGGATATGTTTAAAGAAGGTATCGACCTTTCTAAAGTTGAATGGGCTGAACATTAATCTTCATCCTGAGATAGTGACCAATCGGTTGCTATCTCATTGAGAAAAGTTTTTTAACCCCCATATTTAATAATACTAAGGCTGACCCCGAGGTTTGGAGAAGCAACATGGCTTATAGCGAAAAAGTAATTGATCATTACGAAAACCCTCGTAATGTTGGCGTTTTAGATAAAAATGCTGAAAACGTTGGTACGGGTATGGTTGGTGCACCCGCATGTGGTGACGTGATGCGTTTACAGATTCAAGTCAACGATGCAGGCGTAATTGAAGAAGCACGTTTTAAAACTTATGGTTGTGGTTCAGCAATCGCATCAAGTTCTTTGGTGACTGAATGGCTCAAAGGTAAAACTTTGGATCAAGCTCAAGCAATCAAGAATATCGATATTGCAACTGAACTGGCACTTCCACCAGTAAAAGTACACTGCTCTGTTCTTGCAGAAGATGCAATCAAAGCAGCTGTAGAAGACTACCGTAACAAGAAAGTTAAAGCTTAATTGTTCCACGTTTTTAAATTTTAACGGAGTTTTCATGATCCATTTAACTGAAAATGCTGCAACTCATATCAGCAATTATTTAAAAAATCGCGGTAAGGGTGAAGGCATTCGCGTTGGTGTGAAAACTTCAGGCTGTTCTGGTCTGGCTTATGTACTCGAGTTCGTTGACGAAGTCGATACACATGACCAAGCATTTGAGCAGTTTGGGGTTAAAGTATTCATTGATCCGAAAAGTCTGGTTTATCTTGAAGGTATGGAGATGGACTATGTTAAAAACGGCTTGAACGAAGGCTTTGAATTTAACAACCCCAACAAAAAAGGCGAATGCGGTTGTGGTGAATCCTTCACTGTATAAACCCGGCAGTTATTCTCTTTTGACATTAAAACAGTGTGTTTCACACTGTTTTAATTGCATTTATACAGTTATTTTTGCACATTAATCGCGGACCCCATCTCCCATGAATCATTTTGAGCTGTTCAATCTTCCAGTAGCACTCGATATTGATTTGGCAACTTTAAAAACTGAATTTTTAAAGTTACAGCAACAATATCATCCCGATAAAGCTGAAGACAAAGATCAGGCCCTGATTAAATCAAGCGATATCAATCAGGCTTTTAAAGTTTTGTCAGCGGTCGATAGCCGTGCAGCGTATTTATTGTCCCTCAAGAAACAGGATTATCACTTAGATCAATCGATCAGTGATTTTGAATTCTTGCAGGACGCTCTGGAAATTCGTGAACAACTCGACGATGCCACCTCTGCTGAAGATTTAACTTCACTGAAAGTTGAAGTACAGCAATGGATTGACGGTCTGGTTCGTGAGTTTAAAATTGACTATACCGATGAAGACTGGGCTGAAGCACGCGATACAGTGCGTAAACTACGCTTCTTTGTCAAAGTCATGGCAGATATCGACAAGGCGGAAGACCGCTTCCTGGACGATGACAGCTTTGACCTTGATGATGATTTCTAATTTTTAATATTTAACGTGCAAAGGATGTAACACTATGGCTCTCTTGCAAATTGCAGAACCAGGTCAATCAAGTGCACCACATGAACACCGCATTGCGATTGGTATCGATTTAGGCACCACCCACTCTTTGGTTGCCACGGTTCTTTCAGGTAAAGCCAAAGTGCTGAATGACGAACAAGGTCGTGTGCTACTTCCTTCTATCGTGCATTATGCAGAACAGCAGACTCAATATGGTAATGAAGCCGCGCCTTTTATTACCAGCGATCCTAAAAATACCATCGTTTCAGTCAAGCGTTTCATGGGTCGCTCTCAAGCGGATATCAAATTCCAGCATCCTTATGCCTTGGTCGGCGAAGCGAATGAAATGCCGGCTTTTGAAACCGCACAAGGTCGTAAAACTCCGGTTGAAATTTCTGCAGAAATTTTAAAGCAGCTCAAAGATCGTGCTGAAGCAAGTCTGAAAAATCCGGTGAATGGTGCAGTGATTACCGTTCCAGCGTATTTTGATGAAGCACAGCGTCAGGCAACCCGAGATGCTGCCCAGCTTGCCGGTTTGAATGTTTTACGTTTATTGAATGAGCCAACCGCTGCTGCTGTGGCTTATGGCCTCGATCAGGAAAGCAACTTGAGTACAGATCGCAACTATGTGATTTATGACTTGGGTGGCGGTACTTTCGACGTTTCGATTCTGCGCTTCTCTCAAGGCGTGTTTGAAGTGCTGGCGACTGGCGGCCACACTGCCCTCGGTGGTGATGACCTGGACCGTTTAATTTTGAAATGGGCCAAGAAACAGCTAAACATCGAAACTTTAGATGATGCTGAATATGCACATTTTATTGTGGCAGCGCGTAAGGCCAAAGAAGCACTTTCAGATGCTGAAACCGTTCAAATTCAATTACTCGATCAAGTATTAACCCTTGACCATTCAACCTTTGAAGAAATCATTAAAGTTGCTTTGGACAAAACCATCAGCGTATGTAAACGTGTGATGCGTGATGCCAAGCTTGAACTGGATGACATTCAAAATGTGGTTCTGGTGGGTGGCTCAACCCGTTCTTATGCCGTACAAAAAGCAGTTGGTGACGTATTTAGCCAAGAACCGCTGTGCACGATTAACCCGGATGAAGTGGTGGCGATTGGCGCATCGATTACAGCAAACCAACTGATTGGCAACTCGACTGATGGTTCCTTATTACTGGATGTTACCCCACTGTCTTTAGGTTTAGAAACCATGGGCGGACTGGTGGAACGTCTGATTTCACGTAATACTGCCATTCCTGTAGCACGTCGTCAGGAATTTACTACCTATCAAGATGGCCAGACTGCCATGTTGATCCATGTAGTTCAAGGTGAACGTGATCTGGTTGAACATTGTCGTAGTCTGGGTCGTTTTGTCTTGCATGGCATTCCACCAATGACAGCCGGTCAGGCACGTATCGAAGTAACTTTCCAGGTCGATGCTGATGGTTTGTTGACGGTATCTGCCAAAGAAACAACATCTGGCGTGCATGCGCAAATTGATATTAAGCCATCTTATGGCTTATCCGGTGAAGATACTGAGCGCCTATTACTTGACGGTTATAAATTTGCCGAGGAAGATAAAAATCTGCGTCATTTGAATGAAACCAAAGTTGAAGCCCAGCGTGAGCTAGAAGCACTGGTTCAGGCACTAAAAGTAGATGCCGCTCTGTTGACTGAAGAGCAACTGGCAGCACTGCAAACTGCACAGGCACAACTTGAAACCGAGCTTCAAGGTTCAGATATCAAAGCGATTGAATCTGCAGTTGAACTGCTTAAAATACATAGTGATGCTTTTGCAGCAGCACGTATGAATCAACATATTGATGCCGCTCTTAAGGGCACTAAACTCGACGACTGGTCAAACTCAAACTAATTTAAGGTAACGACTATGCCACGTATTAAAGTTCTTCCACATGCGCAGATTTGCCCCGAAGGTGCTGAGTTTGAAGTCGAACACAATGCCAACCTGTGCGAAAGCCTACTCAAAAATGGCATTAAAATCGAACATGCCTGCGATATGTCAGCTGCATGTACAACGTGCCACGTTGTGGTACGTCAAGGCTTCGACAGCCTCGAAGAAATGGATGATGTAGAAGCAGATTTACTGGATCGCGCTTGGGGTCTGGAACCTGATTCACGCCTTTCTTGTCAGGTCACACTGGTCGATGAAGATCTGGAAATTGAAATTCCAAAATACACCATCAATCACGCTTCGGAAAATCATTAAGATTTTTCTTGAAAGATCATATAAAAAACCACGCTTAGACGTGGTTTTTTATATTTATGAGAATGATTAGATTACTTTGGAGTCTTTGAGTGATTCAAATTCGTCTTGTGGCTGGAGATGCTCAATCACTTCATCTTCAAGTTTAAGCTTGACGATGCCTTGAGAGTTGGTCAATTTCTGCTGAGTTTCAATGCGTTTAATCATTTTTTCCAGTACATGAATCAATTCTGGATATTCAAAGTTTTGTACTTCGTCCAGATTGAGCAGTAAATGAAAGCCTTTATATTCATAGTCGAACCAACGTTGATACTCAACTTTCTGCGATGCATATTTTTCCATTAGCTGCCAAGTTCTTACCGGTGCTTTAATGCCTTTCAAGAAAATTGGTTTTTTCGGCGCACATAAATAATCATTTTTGATCAGATTATGAGTATCTTCTGAAATCAGGATTTCATCCACTTCAGCTGCGCTCTGTAAGCGCGCTGCCAGATTGGCATCCCGTCCTACAATGGTATAGGCCATCCGATGCGTCGCACCATAATTCCCGACGTGGCAATAACCGGTCGAAATACCCATACGGATATGCAGTGGCGGATAACCCATTTTAATCCAACGCTCACGCAGCAGTTTCATTTGCTGACGCATGGCAATCGCCATTTCCATACAGTTCTTGGCATCCTGCTCTACGCCTTCAGAGTTTGGATCACCAAAGAAAATCAGGATGGCATCCCCCATGAATTTATCAACAGTCGCTTCATAATTTTTGGCGATTTCGGTCATATGCCGCAAATAATCATTGAGCAAGAATGCTAAATCATCTGGAATAAGCGTTTCAGACAGTTCTGTAAAGCCTTGAATATCCGAGAAGAAAATTGTTAACTTTTTACGCTTATATTCAATTTTCGCTTCAGATTCACCTTTCATGATGGATTGCCACAACTGCACAGGCGCATAACGACTCAGCTGATTGGCAAATTCCATATAACGGTTCATCTGTTCAAAATAATGATTTTTCTTCTGGGTCATATATTGCACACGACCACTTTGATAAAAACTTCCGACACCAAAATAGGTAATCAGGCAGATGAAGCCTAAAACCGTCAGTTCACTGCTGGTCGGTTCAAAATAATTCCCAAAACCAAAGACCAGAATATTGGCCAGATAAAAAACGGTGATCCCGACCAGACTGGCCAGAGAAGCCATCATCAATGAAATTTTATTACTGATTGCGGTATAGAGTATTGCCACCAAACCCAGCAAGGACAATACCAGATCCAGCTGTACTGCGGCTAAAACCACTACAATGACAATAACATCAATCAGAAAAAGAACATTGCGCCGAATACGATAATCATGGCGATAGATTAACCAGCGCGACAGTTTCGAGCTAATCAATAAAATCAGGAATAAAAATACAGGAACAAAGAGCTGATACTGGGTATCCGGTTCAGTGTAATGAAAGACGACCAGAACCAGAGACAGCATGATATAGCCCATCAAGCGATGAAAATATTCAAACTGTTGTGGTTCTTTTTGAATCCAGTCGTCTAATTGCATTCAGTCACTCCCTGAAGTCCGCAATCGTTCATAGATCTCGGAATACTTGGGGCTAATCAGTCCATACGCCAGTCAAATGGCATATCACCTTGACCACGTAGCGCCAGCATGAGTGTTTGACGCATATGTGCCAATACTTCACTGCTATAAGGAACAGTTGGTGTACCCCAAACAGGCTTCGGCCATGCTACATCGTTCTGATAACGAACCACATGATGAAAATGCAATTGCGGAACCATATTGCCCAATGCCGCGACATTCATTTTATCCGCACGGAAAACACGTGCCAGCTGGCTTGATAACCAGCTTGATTCACGTAAAAACTGCTCTTGGTCAGCTTGGCTCAATTCATATAATTCAGAGACACCCGGCACACGTGGAATCAGGATCAGCCAGGGAAATTGCATATCATTCATCAAACGACATGTTGACAAAGGAAAGTCGCCTACAAAAAAAGTATCTTGAGCAAGTTGTGGATGCAAACTAAACATATCTTTATAAATGATGCAAAATTAGAATGATGGCTAATACTAACATATCCAACCGAAGCTGAATATTGAAAGCAATGGGTTTAAAGACAAATTCTCATGATTTGTTGCAAGGCGCATCACGAGAATTTGTTCGAACATTTCATTAAAAAAAGCTGGTTTATCATTCCTGAAAATTTCAATGAAAATGAAATGTATCATGAACTTTCAAACTGATTTAGTCTAAATCAAATTAGCCCACTTCTTTCAATAGACTGTCCAGCAAATCCTGAATAAACTGAATCCGCTTTTGGTAATCTTCCAGCATGACCATGACCTTAAGACGTTGCCCGCCATTCATCCGGAAATAGGTTGGATGTTTCTGCATCATCTGGATAATGGTCATGGCCTGAACCGGGGTATCTGGCGCGAATTCCACATGCCCACCTTGAGCACTAATATCAATTTTGGTGATGCCAAGCTGCTCGGCTTTGAGACGAATCTGATGCACGGCAAAGAGCTGTTTGACCGGTTGTGGCGGTATGCCAAAACGGTCGATCAATTCCATCCGAATATTGTCCAGCTTCTCCTGAGTATCAGTATTACTGATACGCTTATAGAACAACAGACGCTGATGCACATCTCCGAGATAATCATCCGGAATCAGTGCGGGCATATGCAGGGTAATTTCTGCGGTCAATGACAAGGGTGCATCGAAGTTTGGCGTTTTGCCTTTTTGAATGGCTTTGGTGGCTTTTTCCAGCATTTCCATATACAGGCTATAACCAATCGCCTGCATTGAACCGCTCTGCTGTTCGCCGAGTAATTCACCTGCCCCGCGAATTTCCAGATCTTCGGTGGCCAGCATAAATCCGGCCCCCAAGGTCGAAGCACGCTGGATCGCATCCAGACGTTTTTCGGCATCGCCTTTTAAGGCTTTTAAAGACGGCACCATTAAATAGGCATAGGCCTGATGATGCGAGCGCCCGACTCGGCCACGGAGCTGATGTAATTGTGCCAGGCCCAGTTTGTCAGCACGTTCAATCAAAATGGTATTGGCATTTGGGACATCAATCCCGGTTTCAATAATGGTCGAACAGACCAGAACATTGTATTCCTTGTGATAGAACTGCTGCATCACCTGCTCCAGTTCACGTTCACGCATCTGGCCATGTGCCACAATCACCCGGGCTTCCGGCACCAATGTACGAATATGCGCTGCGGCACGGTCAATCGTATCGACTTCATTGTGCAGGAAATAGACCTGACCACCACGCAACAGTTCACGCAGAATCGCTTCTTTAATGGTGTCATCGGTATGTTCTTGCACAAAGGTTTTCACCGCAAGACGGCGTGCCGGCGGTGTGGCAATAATCGATAGATCACGCATGCCACTAAAGGCCATATTTAGTGTACGCGGAATTGGAGTGGCTGTCAGGGTCAACATATCGACATCGGCACGCATCGCCTTGATTCGCTCCTTGTCACGTACTCCAAAACGATGTTCTTCATCGACAATCATCAGGCCAAGATTTTTAAACTGGACATTTTCCTGTAAAATTTTATGCGTACCAATCACGATATCCACTTTGCCTTCAATCAGGTCGTCAATGGTCTTGGTATGTGCTTTGGAAGAACCGAAACGTGACAGCACTTCAATCCGAACTGGCCAATCGGCAAAGCGGTCTTTGAATGAATCATAATGCTGTTGTGCCAGCAAGGTGGTTGGCACCAGAATCGCCACCTGCCGGTTATTCTGTACCGCAACAAATGCGGCACGCATCGCGACTTCCGTTTTACCAAAACCGACATCACCACAGACCAGACGATCCATCGGCTTAGCTTGTTGCATGTCATGCAGCGTGGCTTCAATCGCATTGGCCTGATCCAGCGTTTCTTCATAGGCAAAGCCACTGGCAAACTGCATATACAGACTTTGATCAATTTCAAAACTGATGCCGGGTTTAGAGACACGGCGTGCCTGAATATGCAGCAACTCGGCCGCAACATCATGAATCTGTTCCAGCGCTTTATGTTTGGCTTTATTCCATGCATCTGTCCCGAGCTTATGCAATGGTGCCAGATCCGGATCACCACCGCTATATCGGCTGATTAAATACAGATTGGTCACCGGCACATAGACTTTGGCCGCATCGGCATAATCCAGCTGCAAGAATTCATGATCCTGATCATCAATACTTAAAGTGACCAGACCGGCATAACGCCCCACTCCATAATCGATATGCACCACAGGCGCGCCCATGGTCAGTTCAGTCAGACTGCGGATCAGAAATTCTTCTGAAACTTCCTGCTGACGTTTACGGCGGCGCTGTACCACGCGATGTTCATAGAGCTGGTTTTCAGAAATGATGCTGACACGATCGGTCAGCACCAGACCACGCTCTAATGGCGCATTGGTAATCGCAATCGCATACAGGGAGGTGATAAAGCTCTCAAAGTTATCAACCGTCGGAATATCACCCAGACTTGGTCGTAACGCATCTTTTAAGCTTTCACGGCGTCCGGCACTCTCGGCCACCAGCAGCACCGGATGATTGGCCTGATCGATATATTTTTTGACTTCAATAAATGGTTTTTCACGTTTTGGATCGACAGGCAGACGTGGTGGCAACTGGGTATCGAGGTTCAATACGCCGGCTTTTTGGTCAAAAGGCGTTTGGGCGGCGATAATACGTGCAAACTGATTTAGCTGCTCCAGCACCTGATTAGTTTGAAAAAACAGGCTTTCAGGCGGCATGATCGGCTGATCGACATTGTGGCGACGATCTTCATAACGGCGCACCACATCTTGCCAGAATTGGGTCAAACTCTCATCTAAAGCCCGATCTGTAATGACAATGCCATTCTTAGGTAAGTACGAAATCAGCGAACTTTGACCTTGCATGGCTTCAGCGCTAAAAAACAAGGGCAAATAGAACTCGATTCCCGGTGAAACAATGCCCTCCATCACATCCAGATAGATCGGGTTTTTCTTTGGATTGGCAGTCGGGAAAAATTCGGCATAGCGGTCACGGAACGTCGCACGGCCTTCCTTGAGCGGAAATTCTTGTGCCGGCAATACGGTAAACTGCTGCAAACTTTGCGTGGTGCGCTGAGTTTCGGAATCAAAAAATTTCAGGCTTTCAATTTCGTCATCAAACAGGTCGATCCGAATCGGTGCTTCCTGCCCCGAGGCATAAATATCCATGATACTGCCGCGTACCGCAAATTCACCCGGATCATAAACCGTATCTACCAGATAATAACCGGCCTGAATCAGCTTTTTCTTCTGTTGTTCCAGATCGAATTTCTGTCCGACGTGAATATCAAAATGTTCACCCAAAATCCATGAAGTCGGTGCGATACGCTGTGCCAAGGTTGAGGCAGAAAGTAACAGCACGCCAGTTTTTGGCATATTGGATAAAATCGCCAGACGTTCCGAGACAATATCCTGGTGCGGAGACAGGCGGTCATAAGGCAAAATTTCCCAATCTGGAAAAATCGTGGGTTTAATCCCATAAAATTCCAGTTCACTTTCCAGTTGACCCAAATGCTGGTTATTGCGTGCAATCACAATAAATAAACGCGATTGCTGCTGCACGATTTCTTTGAGCAACAATGCCGTCGAGGAACCTTGCAGATTGCCTAACCAGCGTTTCTCGCCTGCTTTGAGTTGTGGTAAATTGAGTTGAGAAATTTCTTGTTGGAACATGGATATAGCTTTAAAGTCTAAATAACCTGAGGCTTATACTAGCACGATGATCTCAGGATATTTTGTTATTTTTATGCAGTCTTGCCACATCCATACGCTTCGATTTCAAGCCACTTTTAACACTTATTTTTTCTCTCGCAGAAAGTTACGATAATAATCATTTAACTTCTTGAGGATCATTTTAAATTGCAGCAGGTTTTCTTCGGTATTTCCCAAAGTCACATTAAAACGCTGATGGGCAATTTCCAGATCAATCTTTTCATTGATCAGCATCGCGGTGTCGTATAACGCTTTTAAATCATCAAACTGTTTTAAACGGCGATTGGACAAATATTCTAAGCGTGCGGCCAGTTCCTGATTTAAATCAATACCATCCACGATATAACCTGTGCCTTCGACATGCTGGATATTCTGCTCGTCTAAATATAACTGTGCAGCAGTCGGTTTATTAGTTTTAAATAATGCACTGATTTTATCAAACATCGCCATTTACCCAGCCAAATAAAGTTCAGACCCTAGTCTAGATGAAAATGCCTCAAATCCACATATCGAACTTGAGGCAAATTGTCAAAATCACAACAATCAGTTGAGTTGAGCTGTTTCAAGACAATTTATGCTATCAAGAAACCTGTTCGAGCTGACTCTCTGCTACAGGTATTTCAGACACCAGATTTTCAAATGCAAAGATTTCTTCTAATTGTGTTTCGCTTAATAAACCGAGTTCCAATACCACTTGCGGCACGGTTTTATTTTCACGCATACATTGTTTACCAATTTCATCACATTTGGCATGCCCCAGAATCGGCTCAAGTAAGGTCACAATCCCGACACTGCGCATAACGGAACTTAAACAGATTTCTTCATTGGCCTGAATGCCAGCAATACATTTCTGATTCAGGGTTTGCATGCCTTGAGTCAACAATTGAATCGACTCATTCATGGTCAGGGCAATCACAGGTTCCATCACATTCAGTTGTAACTGCCCAGCTTCCGCTGCCATAGTAATGGTCAAATCATTACCAATCACCCGGAAGGCAATCTGATTGACCACTTCCGGAATCACAGGATTGATTTTTGCCGGCATAATTGATGAGCCTGCTTGCAATTCCGGTAAGCGAATTTCAGCCAGACCTGTACGTGGTCCCGAGCTAAGCAAGCGCAAGTCATTACAGATTTTGGACAGTTTCACTGCCAGGCGTTTTAAACTGCTCGACAAGATAATAAAGACACCACAATCACTGGTGGCCTCCACATAATCTTCTGCACCTTTTAAAGGCAGCCCCGTCAGGTGCGCCAAAGTTTCGACGACTCGCGTCGCATAACCTGGCGGTGTGTTTACCCCAGTCCCGATCGCCGTTGCACCTAAATTCACTTCCAGCAATAACTGGCGCATCTGCTCAATCAGTTTTAAATCTTCCTTTAATAAAGTCGCAAAAGCCCGGAATTCCTGCTCCATGGTCATCGGGACTGCATCTTGCAACTGGGTACGTCCCATCTTGATCACATACTGAAATTCGGCTGCCTTCATATATAAACAGTCAATCAGTGCTTTTAACACTGCCAATAATTCATTCAGGCTGCTATAAGTTGCCAAACGCAAAGCAGTTGGATAGACATCATTGGTCGATTGCGAAGTATTCACATGATCATTCGGATGCAGGATGTGATACTCACCTTTATGATGCCCCAAGAGCTCTAAGGCGATATTGGCAATGACTTCATTGGCATTCATATTAATTGACGTACCAGCACCGCCCTGATAAGGATCAAGTGGAAAGGCTGCTTGCCAGTTTTCAGGATGCTGAATCAATTCATTACATGCTTTTTGAATCGCAGTACTGGTTTGCTCGGATATTTTTTGAAAATGCAGGTTGGTCTGTGCCGAAGCTTTTTTGACCTGGGCCAATGCACAAATAAAATGTGATTGTTGCCCTATCGCCAATCCTGAAATCTGGAAATTTTCGATGGCACGTAAAGTGTGAATCCCATAATAGCTATGCAACGGGATCTGTTTTTCCCCCAATAAGTCACGTTCAATGCGGGTCGGTTCGATTTGCAGCATATTGTCCACTAAAAAATACCTTGGCGATGCACCGTATTTGGTGTGGTCTCAATATGAGCAAACAAATACAGAGCGAATAGGAGGACTTTAACCTAAATTTGCTACGATTTATTACCAATACAGTAAAGCTGTGAGTTTTGTAAGATCATGTAAATAAAAAGCTAAAATTTAAATCTTTTAATCGCTTATCCTGAATTAGCTTGTTTTGCCTCAATCCAATACTTTATCTCTCGCTGTTAAGTGGCTTAACTTTCCTTAAGTTCCATCTAGTTAAATTGGTATTTACAATAAACATACATAAAAGCTGTGTAAATGTTACAGAGTGTAATTTTTAAACCGTGCTTGAATCACTGCCTTGTGATCTCCGTACAAAAAATCATCTGGAACGATGGTTTCCATATTTACAGGATGCCCTGCCTATGACTTATTTAAATCCGACCCTGATTACCTTCATGTTTTATATTATCGCCATGATTGCAATCGGTTTATATGCTTACCGTGCAACCTCCAATTTTGATGAATATATTTTAGGTGGACGTAGTCTGGGCAGTGTCGTTACAGCTCTTTCCGCAGGTGCATCAGATATGAGTGGCTGGCTGCTGATGGGTCTTCCGGGCGCAATTTACCTGTCTGGCCTGTCAGAAGCCTGGATTGCCATCGGCCTGATTATCGGAGCGTGGCTAAACTGGTTACTGGTGGCAGGTCGTCTACGGGCGCATACCGAATACCAGAATAATGCCCTGACCCTGCCAGATTATTTCACCAGCCGTTTTTCCGACCGCAAACGCATTTTACGGGTCTTGTCTGCCTTGGTGATTCTGGTGTTCTTTGCAATTTATTGTGCCTCGGGCATGGTCGCAGGTGCACGCCTGTTTGAAAGCCTGTTCGGCTGGAATTACACCACGGCGCTTATCATCGGTGCGATGGCGACAATTTTATATGTGTGTATTGGTGGTTTTCTGGCAATCAGCTGGACGGATACTTTTCAGGCCGGTTTGATGATCTTCGCACTGTTGCTGACCCCGATCATTACCTTCCTGGCCTTGGGTGACAATAGCCAGCAAGTGAGTGTCATCCTTGAATCTGCCCGTCCACATGCGTCCAGTATGCTTGAAGGCTTAAGCGTGGTGGCGATTATTTCCAGTCTGGCCTGGGGTTTGGGTTATTTTGGTCAACCACATATTTTAGTGCGCTTCATGGCAGCAGATTCAGTGAAGACCATTCCTGCTGCACGCCGTATTGGCATGACCTGGATGATTCTGTGTCTGGGCGGCGCAGTGGCAGCTGGTTATATCGGGATTGCCTATTTCACCGTTAATCCAGCATTCGCCTCGGTGGTGAACCAGAACCCTGAAACCGTGTTTATGGAATTGACTAAAATCCTGTTTAATCCATGGATCGCTGGCATCGTACTTGCAGCTATTCTGGCCGCGATTATGAGCACCTTGAGCTGTCAGCTTCTGGTCTGTTCAACCACCCTGACTGAAGATTTATACAAGAGCTTCCTGCGCAAAAATGCCTCGCAAAAAGAACTGATCTGGGTCGGTCGTGCTATGGTTTTAGTAATTGCGTTAATTGCGATTGCCTTGGCGATTAATCCGAACAGCAAGGTTTTAGGTCTGGTGGCTTATGCCTGGGCAGGCTTTGGTGCAGCATTTGGCCCCTTGATTATCTTGTCTCTGTTCTGGAAGCGTATGACCCTCAACGGCGCGATTGTCGGCATGCTGGTCGGTGCGGTGACGGTAATCGTCTGGAAAAACTATATGGGTGATACCGGCCTGTACGAGATTATTCCCGGTTTTATTCTGGCTACCCTGAGTATCGTGATTGTCAGCTTAGTGGATAAGGCACCGAGTGATGATGTGGTACATCGTTTTGAAATGGCCAAAGCTGAATATCAAAAAGAAATGGCTGAAATGAAAAAATAGTCTGGATATTCAATACAATAAAAGGGACTTTCGAGTCCCTTTTGTGTTTTTTAGATTAGTCGTTAATACGCTACAAATTATTTAGATTTTCCCGGTATTTTTAGATGGATCTGCTGACTTTCTTTAATCACCTCCATCACCGGATAACTGCGTGTTTCCTTGATCCCGGGCAGTTGCCATAAGATTTGCCCGGAAATTTTACGGAATTCATCCATATTGGCGCAGCGGATTTTTACCACAAAATCGAAACCGCCACTGATCATATGACATTCAATAATTTCTGGAATCTGCCGGACTGCATGGGAAAACTCATCTAAAACATTCGGTGTGGTTTTATCCAGTAAAATCTCTACAAAAACCACAAAAGCGTTATTGAGCAGATTTGGATTCAGACGGGCTTCGTAGCCCAGAATATAGCCTTCTTTGGTCAGTTTCTGCACCCGCGCCAGTGCCGCAGTCGGCGATAAATTTACCAGTTCAGCCAGTTTAATATTGGATAACTTGGCATCGGATTGTAATAAACTCAGGATACGAATATCTATACGGTCTAGGCTTAAATAAGGAGGCTGCATTAGAATTATTCTCTAAAAAATGTAAAAACTATAGTGAGATATTCGTCAAATATTCTGTGATTATAGATTAAAACTCGTTAGCCCCGCTAGATCTGATTGCAGCAGTACAGGATGTCACTATGCCGACCACACTAAGCCCCACCTATGGTTCAGATGCCATGAAGCAGCCAAATTATATCGCCGAATTCAAAGATAAAAATGAATACGAACAACGTATCAATACCACATGGCGCCGTGCGGAAACTGAATGCGTCGAAGAACTCTTGCTGCATAGTGAAATTTCCTCGGAACTCAGCGACAAGATTCAAGCGCTTGCCTTTGATCTGGCGCATTCCTTGCGTGAACGTAAAAGTTCAGGCGGTAAAGCGGGCATCGTACAAGGATTATTACAGGAATTTTCCCTATCTTCTCAGGAAGGTATTGCCCTGATGTGTCTGGCCGAAGCCTTGCTGCGTATTCCAGACAAAGCCACGCGTGACCTGTTGATCCGCGACAAGATCAATCAGGGCAACTG
Organism: Acinetobacter sp. YH12255; assembly: GCF_013417355.1. Classification (NCBI taxonomy): domain Bacteria; kingdom Pseudomonadati; phylum Pseudomonadota; class Gammaproteobacteria; order Moraxellales; family Moraxellaceae; genus Acinetobacter; species Acinetobacter sp. YH12255. The sequence goes on along the minus strand of NZ_VPEC01000002.1, from coordinate 120,716 downwards.
GAAAGAACATCTCGGTCAAAGCCAGCTGATGTTTGTCAATGCCGCAGCCTGGGGCTTGATGCTGACGGGTAAATTAATGGAAACCCCACAGCAAAAAAACCTGTCCAGTTTATTAACCGGCCTGTTGGCGCGCAGTGGTCGCGGCATTATCCGTAAGGCTGTCGATGTTGCCATGCGCATGATGGGCGAACAGTTTGTGACGGGTGAAACCATTGATGAGGCGCTGAAAAATGCAGAACGTCTGGAAGAAAAAGGCTTTCGTTATTCCTATGACATGCTTGGTGAAGCAGCACTGACCGATCCGGATGCGGAACGCTATTATCAGGATTATCAGCAAGCGATTCATGCCATCGGGCAAGCCTCGCAGGATAAAGACGTTTATGATGGCCCGGGCATTTCCATCAAACTCTCTGCCCTGCATCCGCGTTATCAGCGCGCACAGATGGATCGTGTACATGATGAACTGTATGGAAAAATGCTTAAACTCGCGGTCTTGGCGAAACAGTACAATATCGGTTTAAACATTGATGCCGAAGAAACTGACCGTCTGGAAATTTCCTTGCAACTGCTTGAACGCCTGTGTTTTGAGCCGCAATTACAAGACTGGAAAGGCATTGGCTTTGTGATCCAAGCCTATCAAAAACGCTGTTTCTATGTGGTAGATTATATTGTTGATCTGGCCAAACGTAGTCAGAAACGCCTGATGATTCGTCTGGTCAAAGGTGCCTATTGGGACAGCGAGATCAAGAAAGTACAGATTGAAGGCATGTCGGACTATCCGGTATTCACTCGTAAGGTGCATACCGATCTGTCTTATATCGCCTGTGCGCGCAAATTATTGGCTGAACCGGATTATATCTATCCGCAATTTGCCACCCATAATGCACAAACCGTGGCCACGATTTACCAACTGGCGCAACCTGAGCAGTATTATGCGGGTCAATATGAATTCCAGTGTCTGCATGGCATGGGCGAACCCTTGTATGAAAATGTGGTGGGCGACAAGTCAGCGAATAAGCTCGGTGTCCCTTGTCGCATTTATGCGCCAGTCGGCAATCATGAAACCTTATTGGCTTATCTGGTGCGTCGTTTGCTGGAAAATGGCGCAAATACGTCTTTTGTCAACCGGATTGCCGACAAAACCCTAAATATCGAAGATTTGATTGAGAATCCACAACAAACGATTTTAAAAGCTGCACAGCAGGAAGTCATGATCGGTGCCAAGCATCCGCATATTCCTTATCCGCAAGATCTGTATGGCACACGTATTAACTCATCGGGTCTGGATCTCGCCAATGATGCAGAGCTGAGCGCCTTAAATGAAGTCGCTGCCAGCCTGAAAAACACACAATTTCAGGCAGCAGCCATGGGAACGGCGTTTACAGTGACCGACACAAGTAACGCAGTGCAAATCATCAATCCGGCACAACATCAGGATGTAGTCGGTACAGTCTATGAAGCGACTCAGGAACAGGCTGAAATTGCCTTAACGCAAGCTGTCAATGCACAAGGTTTCTGGGCCAATTTGCCAAAAAATGAGCGAGCAGCCTGCTTAAATAAAGCCGCGGATCTGATGGAACAGCGTTTGCTGACACTGATGGTGATTCTGTCCCGTGAAGCTGGCAAAACCTATGCCAATGCCATTGCCGAGGTCCGGGAGGCGGTAGATTTCTTGCGCTACTATGCCGGTCAGATGTTGGATTTAGCTGAAAATACACAGATTCAACCTTTGGGTACCGTGCTGTGTATCAGTCCATGGAACTTCCCGTTGGCAATTTTTACCGGCCAGATTTCAGCAGCGCTGGTCGCGGGCAATACCGTCATCGCCAAACCGGCAGAACAGACCCCGCTGATTGCTGCACAAGCGGTGCAGATTTTATGGGAAGCTGGCATTCCGCAAGACGTCTTACAGCTCTTGCCGGGTCAAGGTGAAAGCATTGGTGCGCAGCTCAGTGCAGATTCACGCATTCAGGGTATCATGTTTACCGGCTCAACCGAGGTCGCCCATATTCTGCAAAAAACTGTAGCAGAACGTCTGAACCAGTTTGGCGAAAGTGTGACCCTGATTGCTGAAACCGGCGGTCAAAATGCCATGATTGTCGATTCATCTGCATTAACTGAGCAAGTGGTGCTTGATGTGGTTAATTCTGCCTATGACAGTGCCGGCCAGCGTTGTTCTGCTTTGCGTGTGCTCTGTGTGCAAGAAGATAACCTGGATGCTGTGCGCACGATGCTCAAAGGTGCCATGCAGCAGTTAAGAGTCGGCAATCCGATTTTATTAAAAACCGATATTGGTCCGGTGATTGATCTTGAGGCCCAGCAAAATATTCAGACGCATATTCAGCAGATGCGCAACAAAGGTCACAAAGTCCATCAACTAATGTTTAACCAAGATGAGACTGAATTAACCCAAGGCACCTTTATTCCGCCAACATTGATTGAACTTCCAAACCTGAACGATCTGGAGCGTGAAGTCTTTGGTCCGGTGCTGCATCTGATCAGCTATAAATATGGTGAACTGGAACAGTTATTGGAACAGATCAACAGCAAAGGCTATGGTCTGACCATGGGCTTACACACACGTATTGATGAAACCATACAAACCGTGATTGCGCGAGCAGAAGTCGGTAACTTGTATATCAACCGTAATATCGTCGGTGCAGTTGTGGGTGTTCAGCCTTTCGGTGGTGAAGGCTTGTCCGGTACTGGCCCGAAAGCGGGTGGGCCGCTTTACATCTACCGTTTAATGCAGCAGCTTTCCGAGAAGAAACTGGCGCAGCCTTATGCCATGCGATCTGATCAAGCCCCTATTGAACACAAACCAGTCCAGGAATTTAAGGCTTGGGCCTCTAAAACTTTCCCCACAATCTCCTTAAAAGCACCCAGCCAGATTGCGACCGGACAAAGCTTTAGTTTGCAAGGTCCAACCGGCGAAGAAAACCAGTACATGATCTTGCCACGTGAAAGTGTTCTATCTTTGGCGCACACCGAGCAAGACCAGATTCAGCAAATTTTGGCCATTTTATCGGTCGGCAGTCGCCCTGCAGTATTGGCTGAAAATACTTTTGTGCTGAAATATCTACAAACAATGCCAAAAGCAGTTGCTGCCCGATTCAAAGTGATTCAAGACATTGAAAGTGGGGAATTTGATGCTGTATTACATCATGGTGATGCTGCGGAATTGATTGATTTACAGAAGCGTATTGCGGCTCGAAAAGGCCCCATTGTAGGAATCACGCATTTAAACTCAGGCAATCATGACATTCCGGTGGAGCGATTGGTGCTTGAACGGGCCATTAGCATCAATACGGCAGCAGCCGGTGGCAATGCCAGTTTGATGACGATGAGTCATCTCTAAATTAATCGAATCATCTTGTCATTTTTCTGTTCATGATTTCCTCTTTACGGCCAAATTTTTCTCCTCAGAGGGTTTGGTCTTTTTTATGCAGTTTTTAAAGCCGCTCAGCCACAATAGGCTTAGGCAGATCAGCAATTATTTGCTACCATTTGCGCTTTAAAATATTTGCGACTTCTTACTGCATATGACTTCATCTTATCAGCAACAACTCGATGCCAAAATTGAACGCATCAGCGCTCAGTTTGCCGAATATCAACCACCTGCCCTCGAAGTATTCCAGTCTCCTGAAAAATATTTCCGCATGCGTGCTGAATTCCGGATCTGGCATACTGAAGATGATCTGTTTTATGCCATGTTTGAACGTGACGAGAACAACAATAAAAAAGTGATTCGGATTGATGAGTTTCCAATTGCAGACCGCAGTATTAATGACTTGATGCCGCAACTACTGGCAGCATTCAAGGCAGATGCCAATCTGGGTCATCGCCTGTTTGAAGTACATTTTCTGGCGACCTTAAGTGGTCAGGTTCTGGTTTCTCTGATTTATCATCGTAAACTGGATGAAAGCTGGGAACCGGCAGCCAAAGCACTGGCAGAACAGTTAAATATCAAGTTAATTGGCCGCAGCCGTGGACAGAAGTTTGTCCTGTCTGATGAGTATGTGGTGGAAGAACTTTCTGTTTTTGATCGTACCTATCAATACAAACAGATCGAAAGCAGCTTTACCCAGCCGAATGCCCAAGTCTGCCAAAACATGCTGGAATGGGCATGTGATGCGGCAGAGCAATCTGATCAAGATTTGCTGGAATTATATTGTGGTAATGGTAACTTTACCCTGCCACTCTCGACCAAGTTCCGCCGTGTTCTGGCAACCGAGTTAGCCAAATCTTCAGTCTATGCGGCTGAGTGGAATATTGAGCAAAACCAGATTGAGAACATTCAGGTCGCGCGTCTTTCTGCAGAAGAGTTCACCCAAGCTTACAACGGCGAGCGTGTGTTCCGCCGCCTGCAAGAAGCCAATATTGATCTTGCGACTTATGACTTTGATACGGTATTTGTCGATCCACCGCGTGCCGGTATTGATGATGAAACGCTTAAACTATTACAGCGCTTCCAACGCATTATTTACATTTCTTGCAATCCAGACACATTGCATGACAATCTGAAACAGTTGTCTCAAACCCATAAAATCAGCAAATTCGCTATGTTTGATCAATTTCCATATACACACCATGTAGAAACGGGCGTATTGTTAGAAAGAAGATAAAGAATTTGTTTCAATTTATTTTCTTGTTACAAAAAAGGAGTTTTTCGAAATTCCTTTTTTTATATCTTAAATCATTAACTTAATAACAAATTATCATTTGTACAGCTAAAAATATCGTTAGCTCTTTGAGCTTCAATCGGAAATTCTAAAGACTAACTGCTGCTTTTATCACATAGGTCCTATTGCTTTATTTATTTAATTGGCTATATTTCACTCTATGTTAGGTTGTTGTATGAAGGCTCTATGAGTTTTTGGCAAAAGTTGTTTTCTGTGGAACAACACAATGAACACAAGAATCAGATTGCTTGTGTAGAAAATGATTGCTCTTTCAAGACAAATGAACAGCTTCTTGAAGCTTTGTCTAAAGCAACTGATGAAGAGATCATCATCGGAATCAAAAAGGTTCTTGTATCACGCGGCTATAGCCGTAAGGAACTGAATGAACTTCAACACTTGCCCTTGCAGTAATCGGCAAAGGCTCTAGCCTGATCAAAAAAAGCACTTGTGTAACCAGGTGCTTTTTTTATATCTGTCGCTTTAACTACATTGAAGAAGAACCAAACTTAGAGAGTTCAATTGTATAAATCCGACTACACAACCTTCTGCCTTCTGTTGAGTAATTGGTAATAAATTGAACACTTCTTCCTCTCACTTTTTCTGATTTTATTGAAATGTAAAAGTTAGCTTAGGCTATTTATAGGTGTTACTGAACAGATGTTCATCTGAATTCTGCCATACAGGTGATCAAGTCACTTGCTGCATACGCCTATTGCTTGTCTGCCTAAACTCAAGCAAAGCGTCGATTAATTTAGCAAAAGGCAGTACACTTGTTATTAAACTACAATGCTTTTTTAAATGGCTTAATTCTGATATGCAACAGACTAAACGGTTTCCCATAGGAGCGCACCTTATGGTTAAACATTTCGGTTATACCCATCATGGGATATACGCTGGACGTGGTCGTGTTATTCATTATTCGGGCTTTGCACATTTATTCAAGAAACGCCCCATTGAAATAACCTCTATTGAAAAATTCAGTCATGGCAAAGCGATTCATGTGCAACATTATGACTCAGCGAAATATAAAGGCCGTAAAGTTGTGCGTCGCATGCGTTCCAGAATGCATGAAAATAATTATCATTTAATTATCAATAATTGCGAACATCTGTGTACTTGGGCGATTACTGGCGTAGAAAGCAGCCCGCAAGTGATCTATATGATGAATCGCCTGACCACGATTGGTTATATCAGCTCGATGATGAGCTTCATGAACAGCATGTTCCTGACCCTGACCACGACGAGTTTTGCCTTGGCCTTGTACATCAAGAAGAAGCTTAGAGATAAAGCCAATCTGCGTTTGCAACAATACCGTGAATTGCAAGATCAGGCTAAAACGAAAGTGTCAGACCTGACTAATCTTAAACATCGTTAATTTAAAGCTCAGCCTGCCGATGATTTTTTGTTAGTAAGAAATTTTGAGTTCGGGTTTAAACTTTGATATTAAAAGGAACAGATCAGGTTAAATAACCTTTTTTGGCCTGAATCGCTTCAGGTAAACCTTTACCCAAAGAGCTTAAGGTTTCCCGTTCTACCAGTCGTACCATTGAATCGAGTGGCAGATCATTATCCTGTAGCCCAAAAGGCTCTTCTAGCTCAGCACTGAGCTCATCTAGGCCTAAGAGCATATAAGCAATCAACCCGACCAGAATCGGCGTCCACAGGCCCAGATTGGCCTGCAAACTAAAAGGCAAAATAAAACAGAACGAATACACTGCACGATGTAACAGTACCGAATAAGAAAATGGCAATGGCGTCGACAGTATCCGGTCACAACCGGCCTGAATATTGCCCAAGGCCACAGTATGCTGATTCAAATTGTTATAAATAATATCGCTGATGTTGCCCTGCTTATATTGCTGAACCAACTCCTTTTGCATCTGTTCCAGCACCCATTGTGAAGGATTGATTTGCACGAGCAACTGATCGAATGCCATATTTTCAAAATGCGTGGTTGTTTGGTAATGCTGAATACTTTGTACTTGCTGTCTGAGCCGGTCACGCAACAGATGGCTAAACAGCATCATGCGATATAACAAGACCTCGCGGGTCTGATCATCCAGCACATGGCTGTCCCGGCATAAATGACGTGTGGTGGCGATTAGCGCTCCCCAGAGCTTGCGCCCTTCCCACCAGCGCTCATAACATGCCGTATTTCTAAAGCTGAGAAAGATCGAAAGAATCACACCAAAAATGGTAAAGCCGATTGCGGGTACGGCAGGAAGATTCACAAAATGTGCCTGACTCAAATAGACCAGTAGGCCGGAAATAAAGACCACCAAGACTAAAGCCGGCAATACCTTAGGCAAAATTGTGCCCTGCCAGGCAAACAGTAAACCGATACTATTGTTTTTATCACGCACAATCATGGCATTTTCCCTGCTGTATTGAAAAAGCCCAACCGAAGTTGGGCTTTTAATATCTGATTTAAACCTGATTATTTGCCTGGCTTGAAACTGTCTTTCAAGTCAAGAATACGGTTAAATACTGGTTTCTTGCTATTATGATCGTATTGATCGGCAACGAAGTAACCTTCACGCTCAAACTGGAAGCGATCTTCCGGTTGAGCTTGCGCCAATGCCGGCTCAATCACGGCTTGAACCACCTTTAATGATTCAGGGTTCAGGTTGGCCAGGAAGTCATCACCCACTTCAGGATCCGACTCAGTGAACAGACGTTCATAAATACGGACTTCGGCAGGCACACCTTTAGTCGCAGATACCCAGTGAACCACGCCTTTCACCTTGCGGCCTTCAGGGTTCTTACCCAAAGTTTCAGGATCAATCGAACATTTCAGCTCAACCACTTCACCATTTTCATCTTTAATGACTTCATCACATTTGATCACATAGGCATGACGTAAACGTACTTCACCACCTGGAATCAGACGTTTAAAGCCTTTTGGTGGTTCTTCCTCAAAGTCTTTACGGTCAATAAACAGCTCAGTGGTTAAAGGAATCACGCGTTCGCCCATGTCCACGTTCGGATGACGTGAATGGGTCAGATCCATATCGGCTGGCAAGTTGCTTAAGGTCACTTTCAGTGGATTTAACACGGCCATACCACGCGCTGCGGTATTTTCCAGAGACTGGCGGATGCAATATTCCAGCATCGCGACATCGACAATACTACCATCCACTTTCGATACACCGACACGCTGACAGAAATCACGCAGACCTTCAGGTGTAAAACCACGGCGACGCATACCGACTACGGTCGGCATACGTGGATCGTCCCAACCATTCACATGAGCACCTTCAACCAGTTTACGTAATTTACGTTTCGAGGTGATAGTGTAATCCACATTCAAACGGCTAGATTCGTACTGACGTGGCACAGATGGTGATTTAACCTTTGCCACCACCCAGTCATAGAACGGACGGTGATCCTGGAACTCTAATGTACAAAGCGAGTGGGTAATGCCTTCAATCGCATCAGACAATGGATGCGCATAGTCGTACATTGGATAAATTTTCCATGTATCGCCCGTCTGATGGTGCGCTGAATGCAAAATACGATACAAGATCGGATCACGCATATGTACGTTCGGTGAGGTCATATCGATTTTAGCGCGTAAAACAGCCTGACCTTCAGCATATTCGCCGCTACGCATCTTCTCAAAACGTTCCAGATTCTCTGCAACAGTTGCATCACGTTGTGGCGAGTTCTTACCCGGCTCGACAAAATTACCGCGGTTTAAACGGATGTCTTCGGGGCTTTGTAAATCCACATAGGCATCACCCTGTTCAATCAGCTGAACCGCCCATGTATAAAGTTGATCAAAATAGCTCGATGCATAGCGCGGCTCGCCCTCCCACTGGAAGCCCAACCATTTCACATCATTGGCAATACCATCAACATATTCCTGTTCTTCAGCATCCGGATTGGTATCATCAAAACGAAGATTACACACACCCTGGAATTCTTCAGCAATCCCAAAGTTCAAGCAAATTGCTTTCACATGGCCAATATGTAAGTAGCCATTTGGCTCAGGCGGAAAACGCGTGACGATCTGTTGGGTACGACCAGCGGCTAAATCATCCGTAATGACCTGACGTACAAAGTCCAAGCCCGGTTGTTGTTCTTGCTGCTGCACTGAATCGACTGCATTGTTCTTTTGGGTCGGGTTCTCGGGCAGAGATGTCACAACATCATTTGGCTTCATGATCAATCATTCACTTCTAAAGTTAAAAAGGGATTAACGAATATTTAATCGCACAGGTTGTACGCATATTCATTATCAAAGTTCCTTAGTTTAACTAGAGGTGAATAATCTCTCAACCGCTAACTATGGTATTTGATTTCAATTCACCCATTTTAAAAAATGAAAATACGGCGAGTTGCCTGAAACTAAAATATCAGTGCCTGTACAAGCAGTAAAATCATTAATTTACGCCAATTCAAAATAGGATGCCTGATAGGGCAATATCTGAAATGCCTTGATAAATCAACGTATAAATAAGGTACTATTTTTATGCTTTTAACAAAGAAAATAATGTTTTTACTTGCCTAGTCGATTGTAGTTTGCTTATGCTTCACTCATTCAGAAAAAACCATGGCACTCGTCCATGATTAGGAGATTACACAATGAGTTTTCCTCAAGTCGAATTAAACACCAATAAAGGTCGTATTGTTCTTGAACTCAATGCTGAAAAAGCACCTAAAACAGTGGCTAACTTTTTAGAATATGTGCGTGACGGTTTTTATGACGGCGTAATTTTCCACCGTGTGATTGATGGTTTCATGATCCAGGGTGGTGGTATGGATGAAAACTTCAAAGAAAAAGCGACCCGTGATGCAATCGAAAATGAAGCAGACAATGGCTTAACTAACGATTTGGGCACAATTGCCATGGCGCGTACGCAAGCTCCACATTCTGCATCTGCTCAATTCTTCATTAACGTTGGCAACAACGCATTCCTTAACCATTCTGGTAAAACAGCACAAGGTTGGGGTTATGCAGTATTTGGTAAAGTGACTGACGGCATGGACATTGTCAACGAAATTAAAGGCGTTCGTACTGGCAACCGTGGCTACCACGCTGATGTTCCACTAGAAAATGTGGTTATTGAGTCTGCAAAAATCATTTCTGAATAAAAAACGTCCTCTCCGTTCTTTATGAGTTTTAAAGCGATGCTTTAAAACGGTGTAATGGAAAATCCCTCATATAAATGAGGGATCTAGAGAGGAATAAAAGGAAAAGATTCGTGACCTATCTGTTTATCTCAGATTTACATTTGTCACCTGATCACCCTCGACTTGTTCGGGGGTTTTTAGATTTATTGACCGAATATCAAGATCAAAATACCCGATTGTATATTTTGGGTGACTGGTTCAATGCCTGGATCGGTGATGACTATACAGCCCCATGGCTGGACGAAATTATCACTGCCTTAAAACAGTTTATTCAGGCTGGCAATCAGGTATATTTTCAGGCAGGCAACCGGGATTTTGTTCTCGGCAGCAAGTTTTTAGCTCAATTTGGCGGAAAGCTGCTTCCTGAGATAGACCAACTGAACATTGCAAGAACACGTTTTCGCCTGGAACATGGTGATGCACTGTGTACCGATGACATCGCTTATCAGCGCTTTAAAAAGATTATCCGGCATCCACTTCTGCTAGGCTTATTAAAGCGTACACCGCTGTCTTTCCGTAAAAAATTAGCCAATGGCTTTCGTCAGCAAAGTCATCAGGCGCAGCAGTTTAAAAGCTATGAAGTGATGGATGTTAATGATCAGGCCGTTGAGCTGGCATTACAAGACGTTGACGTATTGATCCATGGCCATACGCATCGCGCAGCCATTCATCCGCTAGGTCAGAAAAAAAGAATCGTACTGGGTGACTGGAAGGAAGACAGTGCCGAGATACTGGAAATTCAGGAAAACCAAGATTTCGAAAGCCTAAAACTAAAAAAGTGGCGATATTAATCGGCCACTTTTTTTAAGATATGTGTTTGCTTAGCACAGACGATAAAGCTTATTCACACCAGTATAGAAACTTTTACCATCAAGGTTAAACAGAATTTCTTCACCTGTTTGTAGCTGGATCATTTTTCCAACTTCTACCCAGATAAAACCATCCTGAGTGTTTTGCTTGCGCTTTAAAGGAACAAGTTTAACATTAATTTCGCCACCATTTACGGCTGTAGCGGTATGCCATTCATTTAATATATTCAAAATATTTACTCATAAAATGAGCTTTTTGTGACTGTACAAAGAGATTAAGAAAACCAAATTTGTATAATAATTCTGTAGTTACTAGATGTTATTCAAGCTCAAGCTTGAACCAAAAGTGAATCACAATTAGCTAGAAATAATAAAAGCGGGAACTATACCCACTCGAAGTGTTTATAAGTATACATGCTTATTTACTAGAAAGCAAACACACATTGTCATTACAAATAAAGACTAACCCTATTCTTTTAAATAATTATTTTGCACACTTTATCAGCGCTATTCTCTAAGCTGTTTTTCGTACAAATTGTTCCTCTTTGTGGCGGTTCATTAACATTCACTTGGATTTAAATAACCAGATTATTCCTGATTGAGAATAAAAATCTCTACAGCCTATTCACTCAGCTTCATTTCTGGCATTTTACAGTCCAATCCACCACGCGATTTGCTGCCAGGTCTTCAGTTTATCTTTAAAATAATTGTAAACCGCATTCACTGCCCCATTTGCACATTGCCGGCGATACTTACTCTTCCACGCTTCTTGCTTAAAAATGCCAATAGACAAAAACCGGGTTTTCATCTGATTCAACACTAAGTTTTGCTTGAATCTATATCAAGATCATTAAACAACAGACTTTGCCTGATGCTGTTTTATTGTAATAATCCCCAGATCTGAAAATTTTATAGACCCAGAGCATCTACCCTCATTTTATTTAAAAAAATTGGAGTCCATTGATGGATTTACTCAAGATCACACAGACCCGCTATGCCACCAAAGCCTATGATCCTAGCAAGAAAATCCCGGCAGCCCAGTTTGAACGTTTATTAGAAGTTTTGCGTTTTGCACCTTCTTCGATCAATATTCAGCCTTGGCATTTTTTTATTGCCGATCATGATGCCGCCAAACAGCGCATTGCCAAAGCCTTGATCGGTACTTATGCCTATAATGCACCCAAAGTTCTGGATTCTTCGCATACTATTTTATTTTGCACCAAAGCCGATATTAATGAGCTGCATCTGGAAAACTTACTGAATCGCGATGATCTCAGCGGGCGTTTTAAAGATGAATCGGCCAAAGAAGGTCAGAAAAACACCCGTGCAGGCTATATTCATTATTATCGTAATGAAAAAGGTGACATTCAGCGCTGGGCTGAAAATCAGACCTTTATTGCGCTCGGTCAGATGCTGTTGGCTGCCGGAATTGAAGGTGTCGATGCCACACCAATTGGCGGCTTTGATGAAGAGATAATTAGTGAAGAATTACAACTCGCAGAACAGGGTTTAATTCCCTCTGTCTTGCTGACTTTGGGTTATCGCAGTGAAAATGACTTCAATGCCAAACTGCCGAAATCACGTCTACCCGCTGAAGACATTTTCACCAAACTGTAAGGATTTTATGCTATAAAAGGGGCCAGGCGCCCCTTTCCATATCAGTTCGGGCCTATTTTTTGCTTTATTTAATTTACCATCTAATAGAATAACAATAGAGGTCATCTATGTCGCTCCTTACCTCCAAATCCCTGAAATTTGCATGCCATCATTGCGATAAAATTTATCTCCAACACTATAAAGATCAACAGCATCGTTATCCGCACTGTCCAGACTGCCAACAGGCCGGTTTATTGCTTGGACTGGCCGAAGCAGGCGACCTGCTGCGACATCCGATTGAATTTGCATCTTCTTATGTCAAGCAGACATTGCATAAGCTAGGCAAATCACACTAGTGAGACCTAGCAGTAAACCCGCGGCACTTGCAGGTTTGAGTCGCTCTTTAAAGAACATCACACCTGCAATTACCCCCAAAACCACCACCAGAATATTCATGCCAGCAAAGACAATTGCCGGCGAATCCTTGAGCAGCATATGGGCTTTGACATAAAACGCAATATTGGCAAAATTCAGCACACCCAATAACAGACCAGCGCCGATATTCTGTATCGACCCCAAGCTTTTATATTTAAGTAGTAGATAGCCCATCGACATGATCAGAGCGCAAATAAACATCAGATTGAGTGCAATGGTAAACTGCAAACCTAAACTGGTTGTATATTTTAATAATACATCAATCAGTGCATAACCCACCCAGACCAGCCCCAGATACAACATGCCCTGACTGCCCTGTCCTGTACTTTGTCGATGTGAGAATAAAATACACAGCACTGCGCCAATACCTAAAGCGATCCCGAGTATTTTCAGCTGATTAAACTGTTCCTGAAAAATAAAATAAGCCGCCGCCAGTGACAAGACTACAGAAAGCCGCTGGGCGATTTCTGTTTTTAAAATTCCAGCGCTTTCCAAGGCTTTGGCCAGCAACAGAAATACGCTCGGAAGCAAAATACCCAATGCCAGAATGAGGAACCATGGTGTCTGGCTTGGCGAAATATGCTGGATATCCGGCTTAAACCAGAAAAAGCACAACAAGCTGGCGGTGGCATAATTCCAGCTAATCATGTGGATCGGACTCAGCCCTCTGTTTTTGGCGACTTTTAATAATATTGAGACCACAACGCTACACAGCGCTGCTGCGAAAATCAGTTCCATATGCTGCTCTTATTCTTGGTATTTATCAGTCTACAAAAAAGCCCACATTCGCTGTGGGCTTTTTCTATAAATGATTCACTGGGAATTATTTATTATAGTACGACACCATTTTCTCTAAAGAAATTGGGCGAATCTTGTCTGCATTACCGGCAGTACCAAATGCTTCATAACGATCGATACAGATTTGCTTCATGGCATCAACCGTTGCGCTGAAGAATTTACGAGGATCGAATTCGCTTGGTTTTTCTGCCATCATACGACGCATTGCACCTGTAGATGCTAAACGCAAGTCAGTATCGATGTTGATTTTACGCACGCCATGTTTGATCGCTTCAACCAGCTGCTCAACCGGAACACCATAAGTTTCCTTGATGTCGCCGCCATACTGGTTAATTACTGCCAACCACTCTTGTGGCACAGAGCTTGAACCGTGCATAACCAAATGCGTATTTGGAAGTGCCGCATGAATTTCTTTAATGCGGTCAATCGCCAGAATATCGCCTGTAGGTGGACGCGTAAATTTGTACGCACCGTGTGAAGTACCTACAGCAATCGCCAGCGCATCCACATTGGTATCTGCAACGAAACTACGTGCTTCTTCAACTGAAGTCAGGAGTTGAGAATGATCCAGTACGCCTTCTGCGCCCACGCCATCTTCTTCACCCGCCATACCTGTTTCAAGGCTACCTAAACAACCGATCTCACCTTCTACAGAAACGCCACATGCATGTGCCATTTGAACCGTACGACGAGTCACATCAACGTTATATTCATATGAAGTTGGTGTTTTACCGTCTTCACCCAGTGAGCCGTCCATCATCACTGATGAAAAGCCTAACTGGATTGAACGTTGACAAATGTCAGGGCTCGTACCGTGGTCTTGATGCATTACCACTGGAATATGTGGCCATTCTTCAATTGCAGCCAAAATCAGGTGACGCAAGAACGGAGCACCTGCATATTTACGCGCACCCGCAGATGCTTGTACGATAACAGGTGAATTGGTTGCATCTGCTGCAAGCATAATTGCACGCATTTGTTCTAAGTTGTTTACGTTAAATGCTGGTACGCCGTAAGCATGTTCGCCGGCGTGATCCAAGAGCTGGCGCAATGAAATAAGAGCCATAATATCCTCCCAGTGAATGCCACATATTCTACATGTTCAAAGGTTTCAATTCAGCAACAAATAACACTATTTAAAAAAAATCCCTGCTTTTGCAGGGATTTTATCTCACATGCACTGGATTAAGGTGCTACAGGCTCAGAAGTCGCTGTAACTGACTGGTCTGCAGTTGCTTCATCTGCTGGCGCATTGGCAATTTCAGCTGGAATATCGGTATTTTTTTCATCTAAAACTGGCTGGTCAATAGCATCAATGGCTGCTTGCTGCTCTGGCGTTATAGTCTCATTGGCTACTGCTGCCGAGCTTTCTGTTTCAGCGACCGGTGCATTTTCCTGTTTCGCACATGCAGTCAGTGCCAATGATGCAGCGAATAAAGCCGCCAAAGTTAACTGTTTTTTCATCACGTGATCTCATCATTTGGTGATTTAATCTCTGCATCTTATGACAGATTTATTGCATTTTCATGACGAAGCCATGAAGGGTAAGTTTTCATTGTCAAAAAATAGACATAAAAAAAGCTGGCATACGCCAGCTTTTTTTTTAGCTTAGGACATGCAATCAAGCACGTTCTAAGAGTACGGCAACTGCAGGAAGGGTTTTACCTTCAACGAATTCGAGGAATGCACCACCACCCGTAGAAATATAGCCAATTTTATCTGCTACTTCGTACTTGTCGATTGCAGCTAATGTGTCACCACCACCCGCGATCGAGAAACCGGCAGATTCAGCAATCGCTAAAGATAAAGTTTTGGTACCTTCGCCGAATTGATCGACTTCAAACACACCCACCGGGCCATTCCAGAGAATGGTTTTAGAGGTTTTCAGGATTTCTGCAAATGCTTTCGCAGTTTCCGGACCTACATCCAGAATCATGTCGTTATCAGCAACATCGGCAACATTTTTCACAGTTGCTTTCGCAGCAGCCAATGAACCCAGGAAATCTTCAAAGTTGATTTCAGAAGCATCGGCAACCACAACGTCAGTTGGAAGTGGCACTGATACTTTTGCAGCAATGGCTTTTGCAGTATCGATCAGATCTTTTTCACACAGTGACTTACCAACGTTATAGCCTGCCGCAGCAAGGAAAGTATTGGCAATACCACCACCCACGATCAATTGATCGCAGATGTCAGACAGTGAAGTCAACACATCAAGTTTAGTCGATACTTTAGAACCCGCAACAATTGCCACCATTGGCTTTTCAGGTGTCTTAAGTGCACGGCCTAGTGCATCAAGTTCAGCTGCCAATAAAGGACCTGCTGCTGCAACTTTAGCAAGACGCGCTACGCCTTCAGTCGATGCTTCTGCACGGTGCGCTGTACCGAATGCATCCATCACGAATACATCACACAGCGCTGCATATTTTGCAGCAAGTTCAGGATTGTTTTTCTTCTCACCAACGTTAAAACGGCAGTTCTCAAGTAACACAACTTGACCCGGCTGAACCTCAACGCCATCTAGGTAGTCGGTAAATAATTTTACGTCTTGACCCAAAGCTTCAGTCAAGTAAGCCGCTACAGGTGCAAGCGATTGTTCAGCTTTAGGCTCACCTTCAACCGGACGACCAAGGTGAGAATACACCATCACTGCAGCGCCTTTTTCAACTGCTGCTTGAATAGTTGGCAATGCTGCACGAAGACGCGCATCGCTGGTGATCACACCATTTTTAACAGGAACGTTTAAATCTTCACGGATCAGAACACGTTTACCTGCTAAATCGAGGTCAGTCATACGCTGAAAGTTCATGTAGAGCTCACTTTATAGATATTAAAACCAGCCGATTTTAAATGATTATGCAGAAAAAGGTTAGCATCTTTTGCAGAAAACATTCTGAATGCCAAAGTTTTGTTATGATAGAAAAAAGCTTCTTTTAGATTCAGTGCCTATGTCGATACATCCTGATCCAAATCTTAACCGTTTGAACGTGTTAGGTGAGCCTTTATCAAGCTGCTGCTTCGATCCGATTACCGGTTATTTCCGCAATGGCTTTTGCCATACTGCGACCACTGATCTGGGGCAGCATACGGTATGCGCGCAGATGACGTCGGAATTTCTCAATTTCTCGCAAAAAGTGGGCAATGACCTGATCACACCTTTGCCAGAGCTGGACTTCCCTGGCCTGCAACCCGGTGATTTCTGGTGCCTCTGCGTGACACGCTGGGTCGAAGCCTATGAAGCAGGTCAAGCGCCCCCGATCAAGCTGCAAGCCTGCCATAAAGCGGTGCTGTCTTATGTACCTTTAAATATTCTTGAGGAATATGCTGTCTAATGAATGCTGTACAGATTATTTTGGCATCCTCCAGCCAAACCCGTAAAGAGTTGATGGATCGCCTGCATATTGATTATATTTCTCTAGTACCGGATATCGATGAGTCTCCTCGCGGTGAAAATCACGCAGATGATTTGGCCAAGCGGCTGGCTTTTGAGAAAGCCAAATATATTGCTGAGAAAAATCCTGAAGCGATTGTGATTGGTTCGGATCAGGTGGCATGGCGTGAAGGCGCACCAGATATTTTTATTGGCAAACCTTTAACCCCTGAAAAAGCCATTCGCCAGTTACAGGCCAATTCGGACAAGATTGTCTATTTCAGTACTGCACTCAGTGTGCAACAGCAGGCTACTGGTTATGAACGAACGCTGGTCGAGCACTATAAAGTCAAGTTCCGTAAACTGTCCAAAGCCGAAATTGAACGCTATGTCACGATTGAACAGCCACTGCATTGTGCCGGCAGTTTCAAATGTGAAAGTCTCGGCATCAGCCTGTTTGAAGAAATGATCGGGCAAGACCAGACCACTTTGATGGGCATGCCGATGATCAAGCTGTGTCACATTCTTCGTGAATTGAAAATTTTAGTTCCTTAATCTCCCCTTAATTCAGGCTGTAATCTATGTCTCAACCTTTAGACGTTTTAGGCGGAATCACCGCTGAACAATTTTTGAGTGAATACTGGCAAAAAAAACCGTTACTGGTGCGTAATGCGATGCCTGAAATCGCCAATCTGCTTGAACCTGATGACGTGATGGAACTTGCGCTTGAGGAACATGTCACTGCGCGTTTACTCAAGCAAAAAGACCGTGATCCGAATCAGTGGAGCGTGAAATCTTCGCCTTTACTTAAAGCTGATTTTCAGAAAATGCCCAAGCTGTGGACACTTTTGGTTCAGGCGGTAGATCATTATTCATTTGACCTGTCGGAAATGTGGAAAAAGTTCCCGTTTATTCCGCAATGGCGCCGCGATGACATCATGGTGTCTTATGCACCTCAAGGCGGCTCTGTAGGAAAGCACTTTGATTTTTACGATGTCTTTCTGGTACAAGGCTACGGGCATCGTCGCTGGCAGCTCGGACAAATGTGTGATGCCGAAACTGCATTGGTTCCGGGTCAGCCACTGAAATTATTGCCTGAAATTGAGGTGAATTTTGACGAAGTTCTGGCACCTGGCGACTTGCTGTATGTGCCACCTGGTTTGGCGCATTACGGCGTTGCAGAAGATGATTGTCTAACCTTTTCCTTTGGCTTCCGTATGCCAAATGTGAGCGATATGATGGACCGTGTTGGTGATAAATTTTCTGAGAATGAAAGTTTACGCAATCCGCTGGTTGATATTATTCGTGACCAGGTCGGAGCCATTGGTGAAGTCAGCGGCAATGAGCTGGAATATCTAAAAGAACAGATCATGCAGCAACTGCATAATTCGAATGTTTTAGAAGATGCCATTATGACTTTAATGTCAGAACCCAAATATCCAGAGAACCTTCCAGAAGCAGAAGAAATCGGTACAGGTGATCTGGAAGAAGCACTGGATCAGGGTTATAGCCTGATGCTCGAACCGGCTTCACGCCTGCTCTACACCGAAGCAGACGGCGATGTTCTGTTCTGGGCCAATGCTGAAGGGATTGAAATCTCTGAGGCATTTAGCACAAAACTCAAGCAGCTTGCAGATGGTGAAACCATATTGCTAGATGAAAACTTCGCTGATGAAGATATTCTGGAAGATGTCGCGGCATTATTAAATGATGCGGTACTGATGCTGGTTCCGCCAGCAGAACAAGACTAATTCTAAACTAAAGCCAAATAAAAAGAGGATTAAATAATCCTCTTTTTATTTGCAAAGATTAGGGTTGATAGAGCTCCAATACGACCTGAATCACTGTATGCCCTTTCTCAGACTCAATCTGAAACACGCCTCCCATACGTTCGACCCGCATTTTCATGCTGCGCATCCCAATACTCAGACCATTTTTTTGCACTATTTCAGCATCAAACCCAACGCCATTGTCCTGAATACTTAAGGTGAGTTGATGTGGCAGAAAATATTCCAGACTGACTTTCGCCTGACTGGCCTGACTGTGCTTAATGATATTGGTCAGACTTTCTTCGACCACCCGAATCAGGGTCAAACACTGCAATGCGGTCGGTTCACGCTGCCAGACTTTTGGGAATAACCATTCAACCTCAATATTTATCTCTTCCAGCAACTGGGTAAAACGATAACGTACCGGGGCAATCCAGAGTAGCGGGGTTTCCGGTACTTTATTTTCGATAGACGAACCACTATCAATGATTTGTCTGAGATCATCTCTGAGCAATTTCAGCATGGAAAGAAACTGTCGGTTGGGAATGCTGTCAGTACTCTGATCGACCAGAATCATAGAGCGCACAATCGAGCCTCCTAGCCCATCATGCAGTTCATGCGATAAGTTAATCCGCTCCTGTAAGCGGACATTATCCAGCTCCAGTTGATGTTTATCGCTCAGGCTTTTATTCAGATCAGCGCCGACCTGCTGGACTTTACGTTCTAACTGGCTATTAAATTTTTCGATTTTCCTGACATTACGATTCAACCGCGTGGCCATAATCAGTACCACAAACAGGGTAATAATTGGTGAGGTATAGGGTGATAAAGGTGAAAAATCACTAATTGCCGTTTGACTTAAAATGATCAGATCTACGATTACACATAACAAAATCCCCCACAGACACAGCATCAGGAAAAGATATTCCCCATTGCGGGTTTTAAGTGCGTGATAGCTCACATAAATAATACAGCTTATAAATAATCCCACATAGAAAATAAATGCTGTGCCCAGTACCTGCCCCAGATAACCCAAGGAACTCATCACAATCAGCAGAGCAAATAAAAGCGTGATCAGGATAAATCCCCGCTCCACATATTTAAATCTCTGTTTTAAAAAGCGGATCAAATACAGACTAAAACAGTGGATATAGGCAATAAAACAAAGCATATTGGCTTTGCTGGCCGCGATGCTGGAGCGAAACGGAAAGCTTTCTGTGGTCAGTACATTGGAAATAAACAGAATCCATAGGAATGAACTGAGTGCCAGCCAGCCAAAGGTGGTTTCTGAACGTCGAAATTGCCAGACAATGAAGCAGATGATCCCAATCATTGCTGAGAAAATCATATTCATCTGAAACAGCGTGCGGCGATCCCAGATTTCGCCTAAATACTTCTGGCTATTGACCAGCACATTATTAAATTCAATTTTACCCAGTCCGGCGTTCTGAAAACTATAACCCTGTACATAAACCAGAATTTCATTACTGCCCTTGTTTAAGCCACTGATGGGCAAAATCCAGTAACGCGGCATATTCCAACTTTTTGACAATGGCTCTTGCAGGTGTTGATCTGACCAGAGTAAATCACCATTCAGGAACACGGCGCCGGCCGAATTAATATAATCAATGGAAAAGGCAATCGGTTCTGCAAGACGAATATTGTCTTGGCATGACCAGTTCCAAACAATTTTATACCAGGCCCCACCATGATAATCTTTCCAGTTACGCTGCCAGTTATCCGGTAAACTGACACTTTGCCAGCCAGATGCAGGCATCTGGCTAGGATTTTGCACCTGAACCTTTTGAATGTAGTCAATCTTTACATCACAGAGATCATTGACCTGAAAATGGTCTTGCGCCTGACTCATACCACTTAACAGACACAGCCAGCAGCAAAAGAGCAAAATACCGATCCATTGCAATCTCTGTCGCTGCCTGCTTCCAGAACGAGCTGGATGCATCACAGAATTCCTAAATGCCGTGCGGTACTGACTGCCTTGGTACGCCGACTGACGGACAGTTTCCGGTAAATATGCTTGATATGACTTTCCACGGTATAACGTGACACACAAAGTTGCTCGGCAATCTCTCGATTACTCAGGCCTTGTGCGACCAGTGACAGAATTTCTTTTTCCCGATGGGTCAGCACTTCCTGCTCGGCATCCGAGTGGTTGCGTTCGACTGGTGGTGATGAAGCAGGTATAGAAATCTGCTTGAGAATTTCCCGCGCAATAAAAGGATCAATTGGCGCGCCACCCCGTAAAATACTGCGGATCGCCAAAGTGACCTCCACATCATCGCGTTCTTTTAATACATAACCGGTGGCACCCGCCTGAATTGCGGTAAATAAACTGTTCTGCGTACTCCAGGCCGAAACCACCAAAATCAGAGTTTGTGCGTCATTTTCGCGAATTTTTTCAATAATCGAAATCCCACTTCCATCCGGCAGCCCCAAATCGACCAATGCCAGTGAAATCGGCTGTTGTTTTAAAATGAAATATGCTTCTTTAAGATTATTGGCAAAGAGCAGAACATCTTCGCTATAGCCCAAATTGGTTAATATAATTTTTAAACGTCGTTGAATGACATACTCATCTTCAACGATTAATACAGGTACTGGCAAGACTGCCTCTAGTGCTGTCATAAGCACGCCCCTTATATTTATTGTTATGTCACCTTGAAGAGTAAAATATAACCAAAAAAACTCTAAAAATCATGATTTATTTCATTTTTATGCTATTTCTTTCTAGCCTCATAGGGATATTCTAAATACCGTCTGCTTAAAACCAGCATAAAAAAATGCCATCTACGCAGTGAATGGCATTTCTTAAGCACAATTTTAGAGTTTTAATAGGCTGAATATTTTAAGCGGCGCCGTATTGCTGTTTTAAATATTTTACAATCTCAGCTGATTCAAACATATTCACGCCTGTATTTGGATCGACCAGATAAGGAACCTGAATATTATTTCCCATCATTTCAAATAAATGTTCACGCTTCCCGCCTGGTAGTGGTTCATATTTCCCCGGTCTTAAGCGCAACTTGGCTGGCCCATAATCCTGCCAGCGTTCTTTGGCGACATTGTGAAAAATAAAGGGAACTTCCAGCTCACTCAAAACGGCGCGTACGATCCGGGTATAAGGACTGGCCTCAAAACCCCATAATTCTAGTAACTGTTCAGGTGTTGGCCGATCCTTGATCTTGGGATTCACCATTCCTCCGCGTAAACCGTTGATGACTGTGCCAGCAATTGCAGCCACCGGAATTTTGGGATAGTGAGCATATTTTTTGGGTGTCTTGCCTGTTTTGCCATAGTGCTTGAACAGATGATAAATAATATCCTGCGACTCATACATCTGATCGCCTGTATTTTCATCGACTAAAAATGGAAAGCGGGTCTTGCCGCCCAACTGTTTTACGACCGGACGATATTTCGTACCACCCTTAGGACATGGATAGACTTCATAATCCAGATTCAGCAAAGTCATGACTTCACGCACCCGGCGACAAAATGGCGAACCCTCATATTCATAGAGCTTTAAGGCTTTTTCAGGCTGATTCGGAAATGGTGTACCGACCATACCACGTCCACCTTGAGCGACTGCAGAAGCCAAAGCTTGTGCAACTTTAATTTGATGACCCAACATAATATTTTCCTGTTTTTGTTTTATTCAACTGAAAGACAGAATCTAAGCATCCTGTCTTTCGCAGTATAGATCAGTTTTGTTGTTATTCTTTAATGTAGCACTTGGCCAATTAAGCCACTAAGGCTGTTTTAGAGACCACAATGCCATTATTGTCTGCATAGACATAATCGCCAGCATTAAACGTGACTCCACCAAAACAGAGGGTGATATCCACCTCACCCACGCCCTTGCGATTGCTCTTCTGTGGAATAGCCGCCAATGCATGTACACCAAGGTCTAATTCAGCAATCGCATCGACATCACGCACACAACCATAAATAATCACACCATTCCAGTGATTTTTGACCGCAGATTCCGCAATCAGGTCACCCATCAAGGCACAGCGCATCGATGCACCGCCATCGACCACCAGTACCTTGCCTGTTCCATCTGTGGCCAGTAACTCTTTCACCCGGGAGTTATCTTCAAAACATTTCACCGTCACAATCTGACCGCCAAAAGTTTTCCGGGCCCCATAACTCTTAAAAAATTTACCGTCCAGACAAGGTGTCACCACTTGAAGCTCTAATTCCGGATGATCATCTAGTAAGTCACAGGTGACAAATGCTGCTGTAGACACGGTGTTTCCCCTCATTTCATTTTTTGTATGCGTAAATTATCATAAATTTCAAATTTTACCGTCTGAGTCAGCGCGGCCTCGACCATAGTATGAGCTACCTGCTCGGCTGTCACTGGCTTATAAGCAAAACCATCCGGAATAAAACGCGATATTTTATGATAAACCTGCTGTGCGGCATCCTCCAAAAAACGCTGCTCGGGACGTTCGCCAATTAATAATGAAGGCCGAATCAGGCTGATTTTATCCAGACTCAAGGTCTGTACATATTCTTCTAGCTGGCCTTTAACCTGATTATAATAAAAATGAGACTGGGAGTTGGCGCCCATCGCACTCAACAGCAAGTAATGCGCTGAAGTCTGTTGCAGCAATTCGGCAAAATGGGCATTAATAGTATAATCAATATTATAAAAGGCCTGCTTGGATCCGGCTTGTTTCATGGTACTGCCCAAACAGCTAAAACCGTGACTGTGCTCGCTGACATCCTGATCATTCAGCATCAGAAAATCTTCAAGTACCAATTGCTGGACTTTATCCAAACTATCCAGATCATTTTGATATTTTCTGACCACTGCAGTAATATGCTGGCAAGTTGGCTCGTCTTGCAGACGTTTTAAGAGTTGTTTTCCCACCAAACCGGTGGCACCTATGACGATGGGATGAATCAGCGATTTAGTCATTTTTTATACGATCTCCTAGGTAGAATACTAATCTAACGTTTTCTTTAGAATTTTTCTGCATCTAAAATGTTGTCAAAGCATGTCAAGACTTGACTTCGGTGCTCAGTTTAATCAAAATATGGCACTTGTTTACGGGCTGGTGATAATTCCTCTGATGATGGTTTTCAGTTGAGTTTCAGCCCGCCCAGACCAATCTATTTCAAGGAGTGCACGAGTGGCAAACTCTGCTCAAGCTAAAAAACGTGCTCGTCAAAACGTTAAAGCACGCAAACACAACGCAAGCTTGCGTTCTATGGTTCGTACCTATCTTAAACGTACATTAGCTGCTATCGGCACTAATGACTATGCTGTTGCTACTGAAGCGTACAAAACGCTTGTTCCAGTAATCGACCGCATGGCTGACAAAGGCATCATCCATAAAAACAAAGCAGCTCGTCACAAGAGCCGCTTGAACGCACAAGTTAAAGCATTAGCTAACTAATTTGTTGCAATGAAAAAAGCCCTTTTTAGGGCTTTTTTTGTGTCTGCTAAAAACTGATTCTGTATGTTTCTCATTTTTATTTTCAATTTTTTACTCTGATACAATCCCATATAAAAATTATGGTATTCTCAATCATACTGCTTACATCAATATAATTTTAAGCTTGTCACTATTTCGCTGGCAGTGAAGGGAATAAAAACCATGATTACAAAATATTTACCATCTTTAGAGAAGTTTCTAGCAATCGAACAGCAATATATTGAATACTTTAAGACCCAAGGTGAAAAAGACATTTTAGGCCGGGTGATTTCCAATATGAAAGGCACTGCTGAACTTCAGGCATCTCAAGGCGTAGATGCCTGGTTAGGCTATGGTGTGTATTTGCCCGCAGTAGAATATATCTTTGCCCGATATAAGGGTGAAAATGAAGTAGATTTTTATATACGCACCCGCTATCCCCAACAAGTCGTTGCAGCTTACAGCCTTCCGGAACATGACATCGCAACACTGATCGCCGCCGACAAATATAGTCGCATTCATCAGCAACAGGTTCCAGTCAATAGTCCTCTTTGGCCGCTGAATGATACAGGTGACCTGCTTGATCTCAATGCCTATCCTCAGCGCTTAAAAGCCAACATTTAGAAAAAACAGACCTATATGTAAAAAGCCCAATCATATCTGCGATTGGGCTTTTTATATGATAAATGAATGACCTATTAAATTAAAATTACTGGGAACGCTTAAAATCAGCAATATCTAGCTCATGTACCTGACCACGCCAGATCCATTTCAGTTTTGATTCCAGAAAAACATCGCCCTCGAACCAGACAAACAGACCTTCCATCATTTTAGGCCAGTCTTCTCGGCTGATGTCCTGACGCCCGGACATTACGGCAATCATCGCTGCCAGAATCGTGTCATGACTGACCGCCAGACTCAGCCCATACTTATTTTGCGGATGGGTGTTATAAATCAGTTCCAGCACATCCACCACACCATGAATCGGCTGTTTCATCCCCGGCAAGGCATTATTCACAAAACTGTTCACAAAACCGAGAGCGCCCTGCTTGGCAAAATAAGGACCGGCTTTTTGAATATCCAGCACAAAACTGCCCGGCTCGACCAGCAATCCCTGTTCGATAATTTCAATACGATGGGTATTCTGCTCAGGGGTAACCGCATCCGCACCTTCAATCATGAGCGCAGCAGTATCAATACAGCGCTGGATCGGGCTCGAAATACAGTGATGAATTACACGATCTGTCTGATCAGCCAGATAAGCGCCCCATTCCTGTGCCAGATCCCGCCCCTGACCAGTCAATTGCAGGTCATAACCTGCCAGACCTTGACCCGGAACATCTTCACGAACCGAATGGCGTGTGAATAAGGTGACAGGCGTCTGTACATCAGGCAATAAATCAATTGCACTTAACATACTCGGTGGAAGCAGTTTCAGGGACACGTGACAGCCAACTGGATTGGTAATGAGTTAATCATCACTATACCATGCTCAGGATTTTGCTCAATGCTCAGCCTGCATGTCAGCCACCGCCTGTAATGCAATATTTTTCATATTATTATTTTTATAAGCAATAAATCCGCCATTGAGCAAGGTATCGCGATGATTATAAATAAATGGCCGCCCTTTTAAATCGACCAAACCACCACCAATCCGTTCGAGCATACATTGACCAGCACTGGTGTCCCATTCCGAAGTTGGGTGAAAACGTGGATAGATATCCACCTGATCTTCCAGCATCATACAAAACTTGTAGGCGCTGCCCGCTTTGAACTCTGTATATTCGGTAAGTTTGGCCAGATGCTGTAAATAGTCGACATATTTCGGTTTCTGCTGGCTACTTTGACTCAGACCAATCGCAATTCGTTGGTCTGTTGGCGCTGCTTCATAGCCAAACCACGTATCTCGCTGAATATCATATTTATAAGGCAGCCCCTGCTCTGCACAGAAATAAATCAGTTGCTGTTCTGGTACTGCCAATATGGCAAAAGTCGTCAAACTTCCACGAACCAAACTCAAATTGATGGTGAATTCAGGCCGCTGATGCAAAAACTCCTTGGTGCCATCTAGCGGATCTAATAACCAGAATTCTGGCCATGAACGACGCTCATGTTCTTTTCCTTCTTCTGACAATAAAGGCAAGTCTGAAATATCTGCCAAAGCCTGAGTTAGAAAAGTATTGACCCTTAAGTCTGCCTGAGTTACCGGAGAATTATCATTTTTTTGGATGACATCAAAAGCCGCACCAGAACAATAACGCTGATATTCTTCTCGCAAAATTTCACAGGCTTGTGTCAAAATGGGCACAAACTGCAAAATCATCGGATCTTGTGGTGCTGCTATTGCTTTAAACATAGAAAACCTAAATATGTCAAAATGCTCTGAAAAACCTACCATAATTTTCGATATGGATGGAACTTTACTTGATCTTGCCTACGATGTTTTCATCTGGAATGAGTTGCTGCCTGTGCGTTATGCTGCCACACATGGCTGTAGCATGGAACACAGTCAGGCGACCCTCTCCGCATTCTATCAGGAACATAATCATACCCTAAACTGGTACTCCTCACGCTTCTGGACGGCTAAAGTCGAAGTTGATGTTCTGGCGATGCAGATTGAACATAAAGACAAAGTCGCCTTACGCCCGTATTGTCTCGAATTACTGGATTATCTGAAAACGAATGGCTACCCGATCTGGCTGGCCACCAATGCCGATTGTGCCGGCCTGGCCTTTAAATTGGATCACTTAAATTTAAGCCATTATTTTGATGTGATTGTCAGTTCAGAAACGATTGGGCATGCCAAAGAATTTGTTGAATTCTGGCAAGGCTTGAATGCTATGCATCCCTTCGATCCGCAACATGCTTATTTTATTGATGATACTGAAAAAGTCCTGAATGGGGCCAAAGCCTACGGGATTGAAAACCTGCTCAGTATCCAGCAACCCTCTTCGGCCAAAGTCGCACGCGAGACTTGCAATTATCCGATGCTGCACCAATTAACAGATTTAATCACTTATTTAAATCAGGCTGAGGTAGAGAAAAAATATGCGTAAATCGTCTTTACCCGAAGATGCGGTAGGCATGCGTATAGACAAATGGCTTTGGGCAGCACGGTTTTTCAAGACCCGTTCCATTGCCAAACATGCAATTGAAGGTGGTAAAGTCCACCACAATGGTGAACGTGTCAAAGTATCACGCGAAGTTCGTGTTGGCATGGAACTGACGATTCAGCAAGGCATCGACAAGAAAACCGTCCTGGTGAAAGAACTTTCCGATGTTCGTGGGCCCGCACCTGTGGCACAAAAACTGTATGAAGAAACCGAAGTCAGTATTGCTCGACGGGAATTGATTACCTCACAAAGAAAGT
Organism: Acinetobacter sp. YH12255; assembly: GCF_013417355.1. Lineage (NCBI taxonomy): Bacteria > Pseudomonadati > Pseudomonadota > Gammaproteobacteria > Moraxellales > Moraxellaceae > Acinetobacter > Acinetobacter sp. YH12255. The sequence goes on along the minus strand of NZ_VPEC01000002.1, from coordinate 93,307 downwards.
TGCATAATCTAGCTCGTCCCGATCATCGTCCAAGCAAGAAAGATCGCCGGGATATCAGTAAATTTAAAAATGAAAATAGTCAGAGTTTTGATCAGTCATGGTCGTATAATGACGATTAAATTCAAGCGTCAGAATGTGTCGTACATGCGCTGACATTGATAGAACACTAGGGAAAATTCTGTCACTATACGCCTGTGGAACAAAGCTCTAATTTAAGACATCCACTTGAGTACTAACTGAGTGACATCGTATTGAGGTTGTAAGATGGATGAGAATAAAAACAAGGCGCTTAATGCTGCCTTAAGCCAGATTGAAAAACAGTTTGGTAAAAATACAGTCATGCGTCTTGGTGACAATACCGTTCAGGCTGTTGAAGCTGTATCTACAGGTTCTTTAACCCTGGATATCGCACTCGGTATTGGTGGCCTACCGAAGGGCCGTATCGTCGAGATTTATGGTCCTGAATCATCAGGTAAAACCACGATGACCCTGCAAGCAATTGCAGAATGTCAAAAAGCCGGTGGTACGTGCGCATTTATCGATGCCGAACATGCACTTGATCCGCAATATGCGCGTAAGCTTGGCGTAGATATCGACAACCTGCTGGTATCGCAACCCGATCACGGTGAACAGGCACTTGAAATCGCAGATATGCTGGTACGCTCTGGTGCAATTGACATGATCGTGGTCGATTCTGTAGCTGCTCTAACGCCACGTGCGGAAATTGAAGGCGAAATGGGTGACTCGCATATGGGTCTGCAAGCCCGTTTGATGAGCCAGGCACTGCGTAAAATCACCGGTAATGCCAAGCGTTCCAACTGTATGGTGATCTTCATTAACCAGATTCGTATGAAGATTGGTGTCATGTTCGGTAGCCCGGAAACCACGACTGGCGGTAACGCATTGAAGTTCTATGCATCTGTACGTCTAGACATCCGTCGTATTGGTCAGGTGAAAGAAGGTGATGAGATCGTTGGTTCTGAAACCAAAGTCAAAGTCGTGAAAAACAAAATGGCACCTCCATTTAGAGAAGCGCTGTTCCAGATTCTGTACGGCAAAGGCGTGAACCATCTAGGTGAATTGATCGATCTTGCTGTACAGCAAGAAATCGTGCAGAAAGCCGGTGCGTGGTATTCTTATCAAGGCGACAAAATTGGCCAAGGTAAGAACAATACCATCCGTTATCTGGAAGAGCATAAAGAAATGGCGCAAACCATTGAAAAGCTGATTCGCGAGCAACTGCTGACCAAAGCCGTGATCACTGAAGAAGATAATAAAGAAGAAGCAGATCTTTTAGATGCCTAATCTATTATTATCTGCCTAGTCTTTAAACATCACGACACAGCGCCTTACGGGGCGTTTTGTTATTATGGGTAGATGATAAAATGCGAGAGAAAGATGTCAGAGGCAAAATTCAGCAAACTGCTCGATTATGAAACTTTAAAACAGCAATTTGGCGATGCTGATGATCAAGCGACCCAGCAAAACACATTGAAACAAAAACCCACTTTCGACTCAGAAGAGCGCCTGTTTGATACCCCTGATGATGAAAAGAAAAAACCGGGCTTAACTGGCTCGCGTTTGCGTTCGTATGCCTTTGCCGTACTGACCCGCAAGGAATATGCCAAAGCCGAACTGATCGAGAAGCTATGCCTATATGCAGAGGATCGCGATGAAGTGCTGGAATTAGTTGAAGAATTATCACGAGAGAATTATCAGAGTGATCAGCGTGTCGCAGAAACCATGCTGTCGAGCCAAAAGCGTAAAGGCAAAGGCCCCAATCAGATTAAAATAAAATTAAAAAATAAGAAAGTTGATACGGCTTTAATCGCAGAAGAACTGAAAGAAACTGACTGGGTGCAGCAAGCCTATGCGCTGAAAGTCAAAAAATATGGGGCGGAAGTTACTAAAGATCCGAAGCTCAAGGCCAAACAGATCCGTTTTCTGATGTACCGTGGTTTTGAAATGGATACGATTATTAAGGCGATTAACCGTAAAGTGGAAGATTAATTTGTATTCAGATTCATTAATAGACCCACTACAAAAGTGTTTGCAGATTGATCTTAAAATGAGAAAATCAGTTCGCTAGCAGAACGAATTATCGGGATAATAAAATATTAAAAATTAGCTGATATTAGAAGTGAGCTTTGAGATTAATAGGCTGGGATAAAATGTTTTTATTATTTAAAAATATGGTGGCAACCCTACCAGCAAAGCTCCGGCACATCATAGTTCTATTACCGTTGCTACCTTCCGGTCCTGGCGGGGTTCATAGAGTACAATTGCGAAGTAACCAGCAGGGCTACCATTACAAAAACAGAGTATAGAGATTTTTAATCAAGTTGCAAGCTTTGTTCCTTAAAATAATCCATCAAGCTATCCGTTTGATTATTTTAAAAACAATATTAATATTTCTGCTGATTTTCAAGCGATCTTCACAATCAATCCATCAACACCCAGATTCGCATGATCTTTGTAAAACCTTGTTGCAATTTCTAAAAATGCCGTTTTTAATGTGTGCAATGTATATGAATGATCTTCTTTAAAAGATGAGCAGCGGATACGTATCTCACAAAGAATTATGGAAATTTTATGATGTTTAAAAAGACCGTATTGTGTGCAGTGACAGCACTCTTTACCACACCGCTATTTGCCAATATTCCAATTGAATCGCGTGGCTTGAGCCAGACTGCCAATCAAGCGTCAATGAATACCCAGTCTGCGAGTTCTGCCGGCGTATCGACACCTGTGCAAACCAATACCAGCTGGCAGATTATGCAAAAAAACCAGCAACTGGAAAGTGATCTGCGGATCTTGCGCGGCAAAATGGAAGAACAGGAAAATGAAATTGCCCAACTGAAAAGCGAACTGACCAATCGCTATGCCGATCTCGATCAGCGCCTGGAACTGTTACAGCAAAAAATTGAACCGGCTGAAGAAAACCCAACGGAGGACAACCCACAGGATAGTTCTCCCAGTTTAAATGCGAATGAGATCAATACAGCGAGCAGCGGACAACAGCCCACCGAGCTGGACAAAGCAGCCTATACAGTAGCCTTAGATGCCTATAAAAATGGCGGTGCAGCCAAAGCCATTGCACCCATGCAGAACTTTATTAAAAACAATCCGAATAGTGTGTATATCAGCAATGCCTATTTCTGGTTAGCAGAATTCAATCTGGCCATCGATCCGCCAAATTTTGAAGAAGCAAAACGCAATTACACCATTGTGGCAGACCGCTATCCAAAGTCGACCCGTGCTTCGCGTGCGCTTTATCAACTGCATAACATTAGCAAGGACGTCGAGCAAAAACCGGCCATTGCCACCCAGTACAAGAACAAATTACTCAGTAATTACCCGCAATCTGAAGAAGCTAAATTTTTTAAGTAATAATCTTCTAGATAACCCTTAATTCAGCAATAAAAAAGACACCTTAAAGGTGTCTTTTTTACTTGAAATATTTTAGCGCACAATGCCACGCTTGGATTGTTCAAGAGAATCAATCAAACGTTGTGCTTCGGCAACTTCCGGCAAGATATCTTTACGAATCTGCTCGATTGCTTCCTGCGTGGTTAAACCTGATTTATAAATCAGTTTAAAGGCAGTACGCAAACCGTCAATTATGGCCTTAGACCAGCCCTTACGTCGCATTCCCTCAATATTCATAGCAAAGGCGTGCGCAGGATTACCTGACACCATCACATAGGCCGGCACATCTTTCAAAATCAGTGATGCTCCGCCAATCATGCTATAAGAGTCAATCTTGCAGAATTGATGAATCCCTGAGTTTCCACCAATGACCACATAATCCCCGACATGAACATGTCCAGCCACACCGACATTATTGGCAAAGATATTGTGATCACCGACCATGCAGTCATGGGCAATATGCGTGTTGACCATTAGAAGATTATGACTGCCAATCTTGGTTAAACCCTGATCCTGAACGGTACCACGATGCAAACTACAATGCTCACGGATCTTGTTGTGATCGCCAATCTCAAGCCAGGTTTCTTCACCGGCATACTTAAGATCCTGACAAACCTCGCCTACACTGGCGAACTGGAAAATTTCATTATATTCACCTATACGCGTATAGCCACCCACCACTACATGTGAATGAAGTTTGCTACCCGCACCAATAGTGACGTTTGGCCCAATAATACAGTATGGACCAATTTCTACATCAGCAGCGATGACTGCTGATGCGTCAATAATGGCAGTTGGATGAATAAGGGGATTATTGCTCATGCCTGCTCGACTTTTTGATGCGAAACCATAATTTCCGCGGTTGTTGCGACGACGCCATCTACAGTGGCAATACAATTATATTTGTAAATGCCGCGCTTTTGCATCACCAATTCAGCTTTTAATACCAATTGATCGCCTGCAACCACCTGTTTTTTAAACCTAACCTTCTCCGCACCGGCAAAAAGGAACAATGAACCCGCACTTGGTGTTTCATTGTTCATCACAAAACCCAAGATTCCCGAGATTTGTGCCAGTGCTTCAACAATCAGCACACCCGGCATAATTGGATAATTCGGAAAATGGCCTTGCAAAAACTCTTCATTAATTGAGACGTTTTTATAACCAACAATGCCATTTTCGGTAATCTCGACCACGCGATCAACCAATAAAAATGGATAACGATGGGGCAAATATTCACGAATCTTTTGAATATTCATTGGCAATTCAGGTTTCGTGAATGTAGGCAAATTCGACTCTGTCATCATAATTATTTACGCAACTTAAATGTTGATTCAATGGACTCAATTTGAGATTGCATATGATCTAGTCGTTTCATCACCTGGGTCAATGGCACATCTGCTAATTGTTTAAAACGCACAGCAGCACGTTTCCAGTGCAAACTTTCCAACATAGGTGTGCCAGAAGAATAACTGCCCGCCTCAGAAATATTTTTTGTCACCATTGACATGCCAGTAATTGTGACATTATCTGCGATATTAATGTGGCCTACTACCCCCACCGCACCTGCAAATACACAGTTTTTGCCAATTGTAGTGCTTCCGGCGATTCCGCATTTTGCTGCGAGTGCGGTATTGGCACCAATCTTGACGTTATGCGCGATTTGCACAAGATTATCAATAATCACACCCTGTTGCAAAATCGTATCATCCAATGCACCGCGGTCTATACTACAGTTTGACCCGATACGCACATCATCAGCAATACGTACAGAACCAAGCTGGGCAATACGATGCCATTTACCTTGATAAGGTGCAAAACCAAAACCTTCGCTGCCAATCACGGTATTGGCATGAATACGAACGCGATTGCCAATTTTGGCGCCACCCGTCAGCGTCACATGCGCATCAATAAAACAGTCCTGACCGATTTCCACATCATTATCGACATGTACATGAGGCTGAATCACGGTATTGGCGCCCACAACACAATGCTCGCCAATCACCACATAGTGTCCAATATACGCATCATCGGCGATGATCGCTGAAGGATGAATTTGAGCAGTACTTTCGATACCACGCTGGGTATTTTTTTTCTCAAATACATGGGTCAGGATCGCAAAAGCCAGATAAGGATTTGCAACAACAATAAAGTTCTGATGTGACGTTATTTGTTGTTTCAGTTCAGCAGTGACAATTAAAGCAGCCGCCTGACTTTGATTGGCTTGCTCTACATATTTGTCTGCATTGACGAATGCCAAATCTTGCGATGTCGCATGCTCAAGACTGGCCAAAGCGCTCAAACGCAAATCTGCCTGACCTACGCACTCGCCTTGAACCAGGCGAGCAAGGTCAGCTAACTGAAGCTGTTGATGATTCATTGATTACTTAATTGCATTAACCTTTTGAATCATTTTATCAGTTAAATCATACTTCGCGTCATAAGCAAGTACGGAATTTTTATTTAAAACCACGTCTAGCTTGTTTTCTTGGCGCAATTGTTCAGCAGCACGCTTCAAATTTCCTTCAAAAGCTTTATTCACACTTTGCATGCGCGTTTGCACGGTTGCCTGTACCTGTTGCTGCACACCTGCCAGTTGAGTCGCTTTACCTTCAAATTCTTTGGCTATTTTCTCACGTTCTGCTGGAGTTTTTGCAGCCTGGCCTTTTTGCTTGATTGCAGCCAAGTCTTTTTGAAACTGTGCAATCTGTGCGGTTTGCGGCTTGATTTCATTTTCCAGAGTGGCATTTTGCTGCTTTAAATAGGTACTGTTTTGTACCACTTTTTCTAGATCAACGATTCCATAATCATCTGCATGTGACAATGAAGTTAAACCCGCTAAAGCAATACCCATTGCCATCATCATTTTTTTCATGTTTTTACCCATTCAAAAAATTTTGCTCACAAAACCTGATGGCTTTATGAGCAAAATCTGTATTTAAGATCAAAGTTTTCTTAGAAAGTACGTCCAATTTCAAACTGAACATTTTGAGTTTCATCACCGTCTTTATCATTCAACGGGTAGGCATAACTCAGTGATAATGGGCCAATCATGGTAATCCAGGTGAAACCAGCACCTACGCTATAACGCATATTGTCTGCATCGAAACCAAAGTTATCTTTACAGTACTGTTTAGCATCTGTTCGCACATTATTTTCACCCAAGAAAATATTACCTTTAGGAATATCACAAGTCGTATCAAAAACCTGAGCACCTTCAGCAAAGAGTACCGGACGAACCTGACGCGCCCAGTCGCCTTTAAATGGCACAGGAAGGACTAGCTCAGTACCGAACTGGATTAAAGCATTACCACCGACTTCTTCAGGGGTATAATCACGACGTTCATATGCAGTATCTGTCACACTTGGATATTTTGGACCTAAGGTACTGTTTTCATAACCGCGTACTGAACCATAACCACCGGCATAGAAGTTCTTATAGAAAGGCAGGTCATTGCCATAACCTAAACGGCCATAACCGCGTAGAACAAAATCTTTGCCTAATGGGTAAAAAGCCTGCGCATCATAAGTGAGCTTTTGATATTCCACATCACTACCTGGCAAGGCAATTTCTGCATTGACACGATGTGACATACCTGTAGTCGGGAACATTGGACGGTTTAAAGTATTATAAGACCAACCCAAACTAAGATTATAAGTTAAAAATTCTCCTGTGAATTCTGTATCAAATGGATCTGAAGTTTGCCCAGGAGGACACTCATATAAACCCGTTTCCGTATTTAACACAGGATCAACTAAACATCTAGTAGATGTTTTTTTAGTTTTTCCATCATTAGCTAGCAAATAATCACGTACATATGTAGAAACATATGGCCCTGTGGTTACTTCAGTCTGGTCTATATTCAGACCCAGGCTTACACTTTGGTTCTCATCAATTGGATAACCGAAGTTGATTCCACCACCTAAACTATCTGTGACATAGTTGTTGACGTTATAGTTATCATCGAGCTTGGTTTTACGGTAGTACATGTTATAGCCGCGACGTACACCGTCAATGGTGAAATACGGATCCATCACACTCAGGTTATAATAATCTTGGGTTTCAGAACGCGACAAGTCGATCGATACGCTATTACCGGTTCCCAGGAAGTTGGTTTGACTTAAACCTGCCTGGAACGTGACACCGCCACTTTGCGAGAAACCCACTGCCAAGGTACTGGTACCCGAATGCTGTTCTTCTACTGCGACATTTAGATCGACCTGATCCGGTGAACCCGGGATACGTGCAGGCTTGATATCGACTGTTTTAAAGAAACCGGTACGTTCCAGACGGACTTTGGACAGATCAATCTTTTCATTACTGGCAAGCGCACCTTCCATCTGGCGCATTTCACGACGTAATACTTCATCGCCAGTTTTGGTGTTACCGGTAAAATTGATACGTCGTACTGTAACTTGCTGACCCGGATTGATATAGTAATTTAAATCAACCTGTTTGGTTTCATTATTAATTTGAGGAACAATATTCACTTCTGCATAATAATAACCAGCATTACCATATTTACGCTGTAATAGCTGCTTAACCACATTTACTTTTTCTTGCGAATAAGTTTCACCTTCTTTAAACAGCTGTAAGGCTTGCAATTCTTCAGTCTGATAAAGTGCATCACCTAAATATTTGGTTTGACCAAATTTAAATTGCTCGCCTTCATCTACAGACACTTCAATAAAGACATTCTTTTTATCTTCACTCAAGTTCAAACTGGAATTGGTAATATTAAAGTTAATATAACCCTGGTTCAGATACATAGCACGCAATGCTTCAAGGCTTGCAGCCATTTTTTCACGTGCATAACGGTCATTACGTGAAATCACCGAGTTCCAGCTACTTTCTTTAACAGCAAATGCCTGTTTAATATCTGATTCTTTGAAAACAGTATTGCCAATGATATTGATATCAAAAACTTTTGCAGCTTTACCTTCAATAAAATCAATCAGCAATTCAACTCGGTTATTCGGTCTTGCTGTCGTCGTGACGGTAACATCCGCATCATAGCGACCTTGCTGCATGTATTGCTGTTCAAGCTCGGTTTCGACTGTCTGTAAAGCAGATTTTTTCAGCACTTCACCTTCAGCCAGACCCATTTTTTTCAGGCCATCTTCAAGTGCTTCCTTTGGAATCAGCTTATTGCCTTTCAGTTCGATTTTCGAAATGACTGGGCGCTCTACCACCTGAAAAACTAGAGTATTGCCTTGCTGAACAGCTTTGATGTCATCAAATAAGCCTGATGCATATAAACTGCGAATTGCATTGGCAATGACCGGATCATTGACCCGATCACCACTGTTAATTGGCACGAGGCCATATACATTCTCAGGAGTTAAACGCACTAATCCATCAAATTTTATATCTTGTACAATGAATTCATCTGCTGCATATACTTGTTGTGCTACTGCCATTGCACTAACGAGTGCCAGAGGCATAAATAAATGTGTGTGCTGCATGCCAGTCTTTTCCGCTGTTAATTTATTCCATCTACGTTGTTATAAACGCATAAAATCATTAAATAATGCCAGAAGCATCATACTGCCGAGCAGTACCATACCAATTTTTAGTCCAACCAATTGTATTTGTTCGGAAACAGGTTTACCACGAATTAATTCAACAAAATAGTAAACCAGATGTCCGCCATCAAGCATTGGAATCGGCAGTAGATTTAATATTCCTAAACTTACACTCATTAGCGCCATAAAGGAAATAAAAGTTTCCCAACCCATTTCTGCGCTTTGTCCTGCGACTTTGGCAATGGTGATCGGTCCAGATAAGTTATCCAGTCCAATCATGCCACGTACCATTTTGACAATCGAGTTCAGAATCATCGAAGATAAGTGCACCGTTTTATCAAATGCCATCACCAGTGCTTCAGCTGGATTGTAGTGAATGGTCTGCTTATATTCTGTGGGAATCGAGATTTTACCCGGATCACTTTGTACACCGAGCATACCCGTGACATTGCCCATATTGTCACGCTTGCCCTGTGGCATCACTTCAAGTTGCACCACCTGGTTTTCGCGCAATACATCCATCTTCAGTAATTTTTCTGGTGATGCCTGTACAATTTGTACCACATCAAACCAGTCTTTCATCTGGACACCATCAATGGCCAGAATTTTGTCACCTTGCTTCAGGCCTTGGCGAATTGCTGCACCATCTTCAGTCAGCTTGCTAATCACAGCCGGAATTTCCGGTCGATAAGGCAAGAAGCCCAGACTGTCTAACGGAGATTGACTCTGGTCTTTTAAATAGTCCCGAATCGGTAACTGGAACAGCTTGTTTTCCCCGGCACGTTCTGCCTGAATAGACACTACACCGGTTTCACCCACACGATCCACCAGCGCATAACTCAGTTTTTCCCAGGTTTCGACTGGAGTCCCGTCCACAGCAACAATTTTGTCACCCGGCTGCATTTGTACTGTTGCAGCCGGCGTATCTGGTAAAACTTTACCAACGCGGGTATTCAGCTGCTCTTGTGCCGGTAAAAACAGCACCCAGAATAACAGCACCGCAAGAATGAGGTTGATCAATGGTCCCGCTGCCACAATGGCAATCCGTTTCCAGGGATGCTGACGGTTAAATGCTTTGGGCAAGTCTTCTTCAGCAACATTGCCTTCACGTTCATCCAGCATTTTCACATAACCGCCTAAAGGTAAGGCGGATAGCTGATATTGAATGCCAGATTTTTTTGAGGTCCACTTTAACAGCGTTGGTCCAAAACCAATCGAATACACCAACACTTTAACGCCCAGTTTACGCGCCACAATATAGTGACCAAACTCATGAATCGCAATTAAGGGACCGAGTAACAGGATTGCGGCTGCAATAATAAACAAGGCGTTCATGTCTTAACTTCCTTTATTCACAACATACTGCTGTGATAAACCTCGTGCCATTTGATCTGCCTGCAAGATAGCCTCCAGATCATTTGCCGGCTGATTATCCATCTGATTCAGGACATGCTCAACCACTTGAGGGATTTGGGTAAACCTAATTTGCTGATGTAAAAATGCGTCAACTGCAATTTCATTGGCCGCATTTAAAATCGTGGGTGCAATCCCGCCGCTCTGCATCGCCTGACGCGCCAACTTTAATGCAGGAAACCGAATCACATCCGGTTCCTGAAAGTTAAGCTGCGAGTGCATAAACAGATCTAAGGGTGGTACATGCGTACTGATTCGCTCAGGCCATGCCAATGCATGTGCAATAGGTGTGCCCATATCCGGATTACCCATTTGTGCCAAAGTTGAACCATCTACATATTGAACCATGGAGTGAATAATACTCTGTGGATGCACCACGACTGTAACAAATTGTTCTTGAACTGCAAACAAATGACAGGCTTCGATCAATTCCAGACCTTTATTCATTAAAGTCGCTGAATCGACCGAAATTTTTTGGCCCATTGACCAGTTGGGATGCTTGCAGGCCTGTGCAGGCGTCACATCTTCAAGCTGTTGTAGACTATGATTGAGAAACGGCCCACCAGATGCAGTTAACAAAATTTGCGAGACACCCAGCTTGGGCTTGCCATGACGCTCTGCCTCAAAATAGTGCTGTGGTAAACACTGGAAAATCGCATTGTGTTCGGAATCCACCGGAAGCAACAATGCACCATGATCGCGTGCAGCCTGCATCATGATGTCACCGGACATCACCAAAGCTTCTTTATTGGCCAACAGTACGCGCTTGCCTGCTTTTACTGCAGCCAGTGTCGGCAACAATCCGGCAGCACCGACAATGGCAGCCATGACAATATCGACATCCGCATGTTCAGCCACAGCAATTAAACCGGCTTCATCTTGCAGAATTTCAATATCAGCCAGACCATGTTGCTGAAGGAGTTTTGAAAACTCCTCCACTTTTGCCGCAGGCACCACCGCCACTTTAGGGCGATATTGCTGGCAAATCTTGACCAGCTCATCAATACGACTTTGCGCGGTTACAGCAAAAACCGAGTACGCTTCAGGATGTCGCTGCAAGATTTTTAAAGTACTTTGACCAATAGAACCTGTAGCACCCAGTATACAAACCGCTTGTGACATTTATAAATCTACACCAATAAGTTTTAGAACAGCAATACCTGCCGCAAAGATTGGAGCTGCAGCAAGCAAAGAATCAATACGATCCAGCACCCCACCATGACCCGGTAAAATACGGCCCGAGTCTTTAATACCGGCACGTCGTTTGATCATGGATTCAAACAGATCTCCCAGTACTGAACTGAAGACCGTGATCACCGATAAGGTCAGGAATAAAATAAGTTCTGGCCAGGTCATCTCCAGATAAAGCAAAGCAACTGCAATCACAATCAGCATTGAGGTGACCACACCACCATACAGCCCTTCTACAGATTTGTTTGGGCTGACATTTGGTGCAAGTTTTTTCCTACCGAATTTACGGCCAACAAAATACGCACCGCTGTCTGCGCCCCATACCAGTAAAAACAGGTACATCAACCACCACGGTGAACTTTGCCAAACCGAGAAAATTGCGGTGACAGCAGCAGAAATCAGCACTACACCAATGCCATTTAGGCTTGTATTGTACCAGCCGTCATACTCAGGATAAGACTTGACCCAGTAAATACTGAGTAACCAGGTAATAATAGAAGCCACCCATAACAACAAAGCGACTTCAGCAAAATACAATGCCAATGCTGATAGAGCCGCGGTCAGCACCCCATATCCCCATGCAACGGGCTTGATGACCTGCTTAAATTTTCGCGGCATGAGTTTAAACCACTCATAACCGGCAACCCCGGCAGCAAGAACCATCAATACAAACATTGGATAATGTGATTCAGTAGCAAACATACAGCTCAGTACAACTGCTACCAACACCAATGCGGTTATAATCCGCTCAAACATGTATTAATTCTCAAGTTTTTCCTGATGAACCTGTTCTGATGTTTTACCGAAACGACGTTCACGCCCACCAAATACGGCAAGTGCATCATCAAGTTCTTCAACGGTAAATTCTGGCCACAGCGTCTCAGTGAAATAAAGCTCTGCATAGGCTGCCTGCCATAACAGAAAATTCGACAGACGGAAATCTCCGCCAGTACGAATCAGCAGATCAACTGCTGGTAAGTCACCGAGGCTGACATATTGACCAAATACATCAGTATCAATTGCATCAAGATCTAATTTATTTGTTAAAACATCACTGGCAATTTGCTTTGCAGCTTGTGCCATATCCCACATACCGCCATAACTGATTGCAATAGTGAGTGTCATACTATTGAAATTAGCAGTCCTTTGTTCGGCTTGCAACATGAGTCCCTGCAATTCAGCGGACAAACGGCTGCGATCACCGATAAAACGTAAGGCAATATTGAATTTTTCCATGCGGGGGAGTTGCTCATGAATCGTGTCAAGCAGGAGTTTCATGAGCAATTCGACTTCAAACTGTGGACGATTCCAGTTTTCACTGGAAAAGGCAAAAACAGTTAAAGCCTGGATATTTCTTTTTCTACAGTGTTCTACAATCGGATCCAGAACCGTTTTTCCTTCACGGTGTCCATCACCTTTCTGCATCTGATTTTTTTTGGCGAAACGATTGTTGCCATCCATAATGATGGCAACATGTTTCGGAAGACAGGGGTTTTCTTCAGCAGCGGTCATCGATGAATTAGACCTTCATCAATTCAGCTTCTTTCGCAGCCAAGCGTTTGTCAACTTCAGCAACAAATTTGTCGGTAATTTTCTGGATTTCATCAGCAGCACGACGTTCTTCATCTTCAGAAATTTCTTTTTCTTTCAATAAAGCTTTGATATCACCCAATACATCACGGCGAATGTTACGAATTGCCACTTTCGCATTTTCTGCTTCAGTACGGGCAACTTTCTGCATGTCACGACGTGTTTCTTCAGTGAGTGCTGCCATAGGTACACGGATCGCATCTGCTGAAATCGGGTTAAGACCCAAGTCAGATTCACGAATCGCTTTATCAATTGCAGCCACCATTGAACGTTCAAACGGTTGAACCAACAGGGTACGTGAATCTTCAACACCAACGTTTGCCACCTGGTTCAATGGAACGTCTGAACCATAGTAAGAAACCATCACATTATTTAAAATAGATGGATGCGCGCGACCGGTACGAACTTTTGCAAAACCATGCTCTAGAGATTCTAGAGTTTTGTTCATACGGTCTTCGCTGTCTTTTTTAAGATCGTTAATCATATGATCTTCCTTACTTAATTCTAAAAAAGTTAATTGCTAAATTAGCGCGTAGTATAAAGTGCTTTGGTGCTCACGTCATTAATTGGTAACGTGAGTCCCTTCTTTTTCGCCCATCACCACTGAAAGTAATGCGCCAGATTTATTCATATCGAATACTTGTAGTGGCACATTGTGGTCACGACATAAACAGATCGCAGTTAAGTCCATGACACCCAGTTTTTCATCCAGCACCTGATCAAAGGTTAAAGTGTCATATTTAACCGCATCGTCATATTTGCTTGGATCTTTGTTATATACGCCATCGACTTTAGTGGCTTTCAAAATCAAATCTGATTCGATTTCAATACCACGCAAACATGCTGCGGTATCTGTGGTAAAGAATGGATTACCTGTACCTGCCACGAATACACACACTTCACCCTGAGTCAGGTGACGGATCGCATCACGGCTCGAGTAAGACTCAACCACAGCACCAATTGGCAGTGCAGACATCAAACGGGTTTTAATATTACGGCGCACCAAAGCGTCGCGTAGTGCCAGACCGTTCATCACGGTTGCCAGCATACCCATCTGGTCGCCAGTGACCCGGCCAACCAGACCGTCTTTTTGCAGCTGGCTACCGCGGTACAGGTTACCACCACCGACCACGATACCTACTTGTACGCCTAAACCCACAAGGTGCGCAATAGAAAGCGACATCTGGTCGAGCACTTGTGCATCGATTCCCATGTCTTTATTGCCTGCCAGCGCTTCACCAGAAAGCTTTAACAGAATGCGACCAAAGCGTGGCTTTTTAGAATCCAACATCATCAAACTCCAAAGTATTCAATTTAAATTTTTTTAATTCAAAATTTTAAGCAGATTTGACTGAAATGAGTTTTGCATACAGATCATATTCGTCTGCATCGGTAATCTCGACTTCAAGCAAATCCCCTGCCTTAATGACGCTTTTATCAATATCTTCCACAAAAACATTGCCATCAATTTCAGGTGCATCTGCATAAGAACGCGCAACTGCCACCGGGAATTCTTCTTCCAGATCATCTACCAGCACGGTCATGGTCTGACCAATACGTTTTTGGAGTTTTGCTGCCGAAATTTCTTGCTGAACCTGCATGAAACGCTCATAACGCTCTTGTTTAATTTCTTCAGGAACGTGGTCTGGCAAATCGTTTGCTGTCGCACCTTCAACTGGTGAATAGGTAAAGCAACCTACACGATCCAATTGAGCTTGTTTCAGCCAATCGAGCAGCATCTGGAAGTCTTCTTCGGTTTCACCCGGGAAGCCCACCACAAATGTTGAACGGATAACCAGATCAGGACATTTTTCACGCCAGATATTCAATCGCTCCAGTGTGTTTTCACTGTGCGCAGGACGTTTCATCAGCTTGAGAATTTTTGGACTCGCATGCTGAAATGGAATATCCAGATAAGGCAGGATTTTGCCTTGAGCCATCAGATCAATCACGGCATCGACATGCGGATATGGATAAACATAATGCAAACGCACCCAGATTCCCAACTGACCGAGTGCTTCACACATGTCATAGAATTTGGTTTTCACTGGCTGGCCGTTCCAGAAATCCAGCTTGTATTTGGTGTCCAGGCCATAAGCAGAAGTATCCTGGGAGATAACGAGTACTTCTTTGACACCGGCACGTTTCAGCGCTGCGGCTTCTTCCAGCACAGAACCAACTGGACGGGAGACCAAATCACCACGCATGCTTGGAATAATACAGAAAGTACAACGATGGTTGCAGCCTTCCGATATTTTCAAATAGGCATAATGTTTAGGGGTTAGGCGGATACCTTGCTCTGGAACTAAATCAATAAATGGATTGTGTTTTGGCGGTTCAGGCACGTATTGATGAACCGCATCCATAACATCTTTATATGCCGCTGCACCTGTCACTTTCAGGACATTCGGATGCATCTGGCGAATCTTGTCTTCGTCTTTACCTAGACAGCCTGTTACGATGACGCGACCATTCGCGCTCATCGCCTCACCAATCGCGTCTAGCGATTCTTGCACTGCGGATTCAATGAAACCACAGGTATTTACTACAACTAAATCAGCACCGTCATAATCCGAAGCGACGTCATAACCTTCAGTCTTTAACTGGGTTAAAATACGTTCAGAATCTACCAATGCCTTAGGACAACCTAAAGATACAAAACCGACTTTGGGGGACTTCATGAATTTTCGCTCTACTAGAATGCGCGTATTGTATGTCTTTTCGCATCATAAAAATAGTTGAAAACCTGACTCTTTGCATCATGCACTAAAATAACGCCATAAAATATACAACATATTTGCGCGCGCACCAAAATAGAACATTTTAGATTTACAGCCTCAATTTAATCCGCTATACCTAAGATGAATTGTGTCGCTGTGGCACATTTCTGCATTTCATCGCAATAAATAAGCTTTAGTCATAAAAGTTGGCGTGCATCTTGCATCAAATCAGAACTTAAAATTGATTAAATTGCTTTATGAAGATGCCATTGCGCCATTTTAATACAGGAAAAAAACCGCGAATGGATCAGCTTATTCCGATCGACTATCGTGTTTTAGTGGACAATATGACCACGTGTATCTTATTGGTAGACCGCGATCTTAATATTTATTATCTCAACTCTGCCTGCGAAGCCTTATTTGATGTGAGCTTATTTCGCGCCAGTGGAAGTCCGGCACTGGGTCTTCTGCAACATCCGACCGATGAGTTTAATACTGAAGAAGCGCTGAACAACACTTTAACTACAGGCCAACCTTATACGCGCCGTGAAGCCACACTGATTGTCAACTTTAAGGACATTCATGTCGATTACACGGTTTCTCAACTAAATCTGGGTAAGCCCTATCACCCACTGTTGTTAATCGAGCTCAATCCTCGTGACCGTATGCTTAAAATTTCGCGTGAAGAAAACCTGATTCAGCAACATCAAGTGGCTCGCCAGCTGATTCGCGGTGTCGCGCACGAAATCAAGAACCCACTCGGCGGAATTCGGGGGGCAACACAACTTCTGGCTCGCAGTCTGAATGATCCACAATACAAAGAATTTACCGATATTATTATTAGTGAAGTCGATCGACTCCGAAATCTGGCCGACACCATGCTCGGTTCACGCCAACTGCCAAGCTATGAGCTGGTAAATGTACATGAGCCACTTGAGCGGGTGCGCTCACTCATCGCCAATCAAAGCAAAAAGAAAATCAAGATTATTCGG
Organism: Acinetobacter sp. YH12255; assembly: GCF_013417355.1. Classification (NCBI taxonomy): domain Bacteria; kingdom Pseudomonadati; phylum Pseudomonadota; class Gammaproteobacteria; order Moraxellales; family Moraxellaceae; genus Acinetobacter; species Acinetobacter sp. YH12255. Next base: position 76,446 of record NZ_VPEC01000002.1, on the reverse strand, counting down.
GATTATGACCTGTCCTTACCTGAAGTGCTGGCAGACCGTGATCAACTGATTCAGGTGATCTTGAATATTTGCGCCAATGCAGTACAGGCCATGACCGAGAACAAAGAGTTTTTTGTCGATCACCAGCCTGAACTGGTTTTAAGAACCCGGATTCAGCGCCTATTTACCATTAACGGGGCAATTCATCGCTCTGTGGTACGCATTGATATTGAAGACAATGGCCCTGGGGTCCCCGAAGACATTATCGAATCTGTGTTTTATCCACTGGTCACCAGTCGCGCCAAAGGTACCGGACTGGGTCTCAGTATTGCTCAAAATATTATTCATCAGCATAACGGCATGATTGAATGTCAGTCCGTGGCTGGAAAAACCGTGTTTAGCTTATATTTACCTTGGGAGTCGAATCATGTCGCGAAATAAAATATGGGTGATTGATGACGATCGTGCCATGCGCTGGGTACTGGAAAAAACCTTTAAAGAAGAAGGCTTGGACGTGACCAGCTTTGAAGAAGCACAATCTGCACTAGATCAACTCAGTATTGATGCACCAGATGTGATTCTGACCGATATCCGTATGCCGGGGATTGATGGACTCACCTTCTTGGGTAAGGTCAAACACAATTATCCTGACCTGCCTGTGATTATTATGACGGCGCATTCAGACCTAGAGTCTGCTGTATCAAGTTATCAAACTGGTGCTTTTGAATATCTGCCAAAGCCTTTTGATATTGATGAAGCGCTGGCACTGGTCAATCGTGCGATTTTGCATATTACCAAGCTGCAACAACAAGAATCAGCAAAAGTTGCCCCGCCGATTCAATCGACTGAAATTATCGGTGAATCTCCCGCCATGCAGGAAGTGTTTCGCGCCATCGGCCGTTTAGCGCAATCGCATATTACTGTACTCATTAATGGTGAGTCCGGTACAGGGAAAGAATTGGTGGCACATGCCTTGCACCGCCATTCACCGCGTAGTGCAAAGCCCTTTATTGCCCTGAATATGGCAGCCATTCCCAAAGACCTGATCGAAACCGAACTTTTTGGTCACGAAAAAGGTGCATTTACCGGTGCCAATACCCAGCGTCAAGGTCGTTTTGAACAGGCCAACGGCGGCACGCTGTTTCTGGATGAAATTGGCGACATGCCTTTTGAAACCCAAACCCGTTTATTGCGTGTTTTGGCTGATGGCGAGTTTTATCGTGTCGGTGGTCATATTCCAGTTAAGGTCGATGTGCGGATTGTGGCTGCCACGCATCAGGATCTGGAAAAACTGGTACATGACGGCCGTTTCCGTGAAGACTTGTATCACCGCCTGAATGTGATTCGGATTCACATTCCAAAACTGGCACATCGCAGTGAAGACATTCCGATGCTGGCGCAGCACTTCCTGGCACGTGCTGGTAAAGAACTCGGCGTTAATCCCAAAATTCTGCGTCCTGAAACCCAGGAATATATGCAAAAACTGCCGTGGCAAGGCAACGTACGCCAGCTTGAAAATACCTGTCGCTGGCTAACCGTGATGATCACGGGTCGTGAAGTCTATCCAGAAGACCTACCACCTGAGCTGAAACAAATCCCAATTCAAGATTTAGATTTAGGCTCACCAATTCCAAACTTAAACCAAGTGGGTCCACAGCACTGGGATGAATTGCTGGGTCAATGGGCCATGCAAAAACTCAAAAATGGCGAGATGAAACTTCTGGATGTTGCGACGCCGATGTTTGAACGCACCCTGATTAATGCTGCGCTACAACAAACCCGTGGTCGCAAACGTCATGCAGCTGAACTTTTGGGCTGGGGCCGTAACACGCTGACCCGCAAGCTCAAAGAACTCGGTATGGATACGGCCGATGATGAGGTAGAAGAAGAAATCGAAAGTCCAAGCTAATCTATAAAAGCACCTTCGGGTGCTTTTTTATACTGAGATGAGTTAAACAGTCAAGCCGATATAACGCGAATAACCTGCTGCGCCCAAGTCTGACTTTAAGATCAGATAATCTGAATAAGTACTGGCGGTAATTTCATCAAACATATTCACCTGATCGTCATTGGCATGCAGATCATCTACCGAACGTGGCATGCTGTGCTCAAATTCATCGGTCATATATTCAAAGCCAATATCCATGGCAATAAATAAAGTATGTTCACATGGCTGTACATATTGTTCTTCAGTCCAGTCAATAATGTTCTGCTGGCAATGTGGACAGGCAATATTATCGGTGGCCTGAATATCGAGTTCGATCAGTTGGTAAGGCATATAAAAATCAGTCTGTTTGCTATCCATCTATTTTAGCAAATTTTATCTGCCGATTTTACTCAATTAAAATATGAGCCATAACAAAGGAATCCGTAGATTCCTTTTTAATAGCAATAAAAATAGAAAACTGGCTTATTTATGAGCTGCCTTATAACGTGACAGTGCCGTGACCGCTACCGCTGATACAACCACCGCAGGTAAACTTGCCATAAGGATACCTGTAGTTCCCAAACCTAATGCCAAAATTTTCCCGGTTAATAACGGACCGGTCATGGCACCTAAACGGCCTAAAGAAATGGCGCTGCCCACGCCTGTGACTTTACCTGCACCTGAATAAAAAATCGGTGAGATGCCATACAGAATAGATTGACCACCTGTAGAAAAGATCCCACCCATCACCCCGGCTAAAATTAATAGCGGAATCGAGGTACTGGTGAACAACAAAACCAAGGCAACAAATAAGCCGCTGTAAATAAGGGCTGCCATTTGCCACAATTTTAAACGATCTAGCAAATAACCCAAACCCAAGGTTCCTATCACCGCACCCACCTGAAACACCAGCATCACCAGAAATGCCTGCTGTTTTTGCAAGCCTTGTTCCATCAGCAAATTAGGCAACCAGCTAATCAGAATATAGTTGATCATCAAGGTAAAAAAGAAACCTACCCAAAGCGGCACTGTATTTTTATACTGTTGCTGCTTGAACAAAACCTCGACCATGCCCGGTACAGCTTCGCCAGATCTTTTTTGCGCTACCGCTGCTTTAGACTGATCTTTAAGAATAAAGGTCATAAAAGGGAGAAGCGCTAAAGGCGTTAAACCACCAATTAAAAATAAAGTCTGCCATTGAATATCTGGAAGCAGCATAGCCAAACCGGCGACAAAAATAGCACCGACAGGCAGGCCACAATACATCAAGCTATTGAGCTTACCGCGATTGGCTTCAGTTGCTTCATCTCCAACCACGGAAATCATGGTCGGCATTGCAGCACCCAGACCCAAACCGGTCAAGAAACGCGCAGCATATAAAACCTCGATGCTCGGTGCAATTGCAGTCAGCGACATGAACACACCAAAAATAGCCACAGACAACATCAGGACTTTCTTTTGTCCCAAATAATCCGCGATACGTCCGCCAAAGAATGCACCAAAGAGCATTCCAAAGACGCCCAGACTAAACACATAGCCCATCTGAACCTGATCTAAAGCAAAGCTTGCCGCAATTCCTTTTGCTGCAATTCCAGGAGCCTGAAGATCGAAACCCTCAAAAAATGCCACCCAAAAGCACAAGAAAATCGTCAATATTTTTCGTAATTTTTCACTATAAGGCTGTATCATGATTGATCTCCATCAATAACCTATAAATCGTTTGATAGCCTGACGATCCTATTCCCCCTATTCTTATCCTAATCTGGTCAGAGAAATACCACGACAATAGTCGGATTTAAGTTCATCAACTTGGCTCAACACCCTTTCCATTAGACCTAAAAGCTAAAATTTATAGACTTTTTACATCTTAATAATTTTTATTATCTTTATAAATAAGGCATTTAGTTAAATAGTAGTTATTTATAATTGAATGATAGCCGAGACTTATACAAAAATATCAGCCGATAAAAAGCCCGCATTGCGCGGGCTTTTTCACACTGTATTCTTAAGCAGATTTTTTCGTTTGTGCATTCTTACGAATCGTAATCATCACCAATTGAACAGCCGCAGGCGTCACACCCGGAATACGGCTGGCTTGCGCCAATGTTTCAGGACGTACATCCTTCAGTTTCAACGTGATTTCACGCGACAGACCTGACACGATGTCATAATCGAAGTCGCCTGGAATACGGGTTTCCTCAAGACGTTTCATTTGTGCCACATCTTCATGCTGACGGTTGATATAACCCGCATATTTCACTGCGATTTCAATCTGATCACCGACCTGCGCAGATACATCAGAACCGGTTAACTCGGCAATTTGCGCAAATGAAATATTTGGACGTTTCAAAAGATCGATCGCTGAACATTCTTTAGATAAATCTGCGCCAGTCATCTCAACGAATTTCTTGCCCATTGGATTGTTTGGCGCCGCCCAAAGATGCTGCAAACGACCGGTTTCTTTTTCAACTGCTTCCATTTTTTCGCAGTAAACCGCCCAACGTGCATCATCGACCAGACCCAATTCACGACCGATCGCAGTTAAACGCTGGTCGGCATTGTCTTCACGTAACATCAAACGATATTCAGCACGTGAGGTAAACATACGGTACGGTTCTTTGGTGCCTAACGTAATCAGGTCATCTACCAATACACCCATATAGGCTTCATCGCGTTTTGGTGTCCACTGCCCTTGATCCCAGGCACGACGTGCAGCATTTAAACCTGCCAGCAAACCTTGTGCACCTGCTTCTTCATAACCAGTGGTTCCATTAATTTGACCAGCGAAATACAGGTTATTAATGGCTTTGGTTTCAAGGGTAAATTTCAACGCTTGCGGGTTGAAATAATCGTACTCGATCGCATAACCCGGACGCAAAATATGCGCATTTTCCATACCACGGATTGAGCGAACCAACTCAAACTGCACATCAAATGGCAATGAAGTTGAAATACCATTTGGATAAAGCTCATGCGTATCCAGACCTTCCGGTTCCAAGAATACTTGATGCGAGTCTTTATCGGCAAAACGGTGAATCTTGTCTTCAATTGATGGGCAATAACGCGGCCCCACACCTTCAATTTTACCGGTATACATCGGTGAGCGATCTAGACCACCGCGAATAATCTCATGCGTACGTTCATTGGTATGGGTGATATAGCAGTTCACCTGTTCCGGATGCATAGACGCATCGCCCATAAACGACATGGTTGGAGATGGGAAATCACCCGGCTGCGGTGTCATTACAGAAAAGTCGACCGAACGTGCATCGATACGCGGTGGTGTACCGGTTTTTAAACGCCCCACAGGTAAATTCAATTCGCGCAAACGTGCTGCCAATGAAATCGACGGCGGATCACCGGCACGACCACCACTGGATTTTTCCAGACCAACGTGAATTACGCCACCCAAGAATGTACCCGCAGTCAACACCACAGTTTTGGCATCAAAACGAATACCCATTTGGGTAACCACACCTTTGACGGTATCGCCTTCAACAATCAGGTCATCAGCCGCTTGCTGGAAAATATCCAAGTTCGCCTGATTCTCTAAAGTTTCACGAATTGCCGCTTTAAAACGGACACGGTCTGCCTGCGCACGTGTTGCACGAACTGCTGCACCTTTACGCGAGTTCAAAATACGGAACTGAATACCGCCTTTGTCGGCAGCCAGCGCCATTGCACCGCCCAAGGCATCAATTTCACGCACCAAGTGCGATTTACCAATACCACCGATGGCCGGGTTACAGCTCATCTGCCCTAAAGTCTCAATGTTATGAGTTAAGAGTAAAGTCTGTCGACCCATACGCGCTGCAGCCAGAGCTGCTTCTGTACCGGCGTGACCGCCACCGATAACAATGACATCGTATACTTTAGGATAATGCATAGTGGTAATTGAGAGATAAAAAAGGATAGCTGAGTATTATAGCAAATTTCATTCTAAAGTAGACAGATTCAATCGAATTTATCCTGAGATAAAAAATGAATCATCCTGTACAAGAATCAAGCACTGTAATTTAACTTTGCAGAGGGACTATATAAATTAAACATATAAGTTCAGAAAATTACTCGATTTACACTGTTTAATTTTGAGTATTTTTTAAGCTATATACTGCTTACATTACAAACAAAGGTATAACTGATGAATAAGAATATTTTTCTCTCAACTGTTCTGTGTGGTTTATGTTTTGCGCCATTTGCAGCCTCAGCAAATGATAAGGTCGAAACCACTTATAATGCGCAAAAGTATCAACAGGTTTGTAAAGGCAAAACCCAAGGTGCTCAAGTCAGTTTTGCTCATCGAGGCATTATCTGGAATGGAACCTGTGAGCCACAGTTTTTCACTTCATCAAAAAATGCTTCAATCAAAGGTGATGAAGCTGAACTCATGAGTACCTGTAGTGGCAATAGTAGCGCGACCACCGCCACCATTAATGGAACCGAAGTCAAAGGTAAATGTGCTTTAGGCTTTATGCCGCCACGCCCTCAGGGACAATCCCAAATGCACAGTCAGCCAATGCAACCACAAATGAGCCAGCCGCAAATGCAGCAACCAATGAATGACCAGCAGACTCCGCCTGATGCGCAAATGCAAACTCAGCCAGGCATGTAAGCTGTCATAGCTCTAAATAGCTTACATTTCAAGTAAAAGCTTTGACGGGCAAAGTGAATACATTTTGCCCGTTTTATATTGCTTATTTATTCAGCTCCGCTACACTTAAAATCTATCTAAAAATCAATAATAAAAAGGGATTTTTCATGGATTCGGGGTTTTTTAACTTTTTTTTGCCTATTACCTTGGCAATCATGATGATGGGGCTGGGACTCGAATTAAAAATCAAGGATTTCCTGCGCTTAAGCCGCTATCCTAAAGTCATTTTTATTGCCCTATTTACACAGCTCGTACTGTTGACCAGTATTGCTTTCTTTATTTGCCTGATTCTGGACTTAGCTCCTTTACTCGCAGTAGGTTTAATGCTTCTGGCCGCTTCACCAGGAGGCCCAACCGCCAACCTGTTTAGCTATCTGTATAAAGGCGATGTCGCGCTGAATATCACCCTGACCGCCATCAATACCATTATTTCTATTTTCACCCTGCCCTTTATTATCAATCTCTCATTACAATACTTTATGAGTCACGACTCGACTGTGACATTTCCAGTTGAAAAAATGATACAGGTGTTTTTAATTACCCTGATCCCCGTGATCATCGGGATGCTGCTTCGAGCCAAATTTCCACATTTATCCATTACCGTCAGCAAATCGATGCGCTTCGTTTCAATTAGTTTTTTAAGCATACTCTTGATATTTGCCGTTTTTAGAGATCGTTTTAATCTCTTTGAATATTTTTCCAGTATTGGTTTAGCTACTGTGATTTTATGTTTTTCCAGCCTGTTTATTGGTTATTGCATTCCGCTACTGATGGGTATTCCAGAAAAAATGGCACGGGCCTGTACCTTTGAAATCGGCATTCATAATACGGCGATTGCGATCACCATTGCGATTTCGGTCTTAGGCAATGTCACCATGGCGATTCCGGCCGGCATTTACACCATTGTCATGTATAGTTTTGCGACTATTTTCGGGGTGATGATGAGTCGCCAATATATCGCTTATCGCCATAAAAATCGTTTATCGGATTTGTAATTTATTTGGCTGAGTCTGCGATAAAGCTGTATGCTTTTCCCAAGAAAAGCAAAAGTATTAAAATAATTTTTAACAAGGAGCATGACAGATGGATTCTGGCATTATTACGATTTTACTGCCGCTTGCGCTCGCGATTATTATGGTGGGTTTAGGTCTCGAACTTACCCTCAAAGATTTCGCCCGGGTCACCCAACATCCTAAAGCTGTTTTAGTCGCATTATTTTGTCAACTGGTCTTATTGGTCGGTATTGCATTTATCCTGTGTAAAGTTTTGGCCCTACCCCCACTTCTTGCCGTGGGTCTGATGCTGTTAGCCGCCTCACCCGGCGGCAGTACGGCCAATCTGTTTAGCTATCTTTTCAAAGGTGATCTGGCACTCAACATCACCCTGACTGCAATTAATTCAGTGATTGCAGCCTTAACTTTACCGTTGATCGTTAATTTTTCGATTATGCATTTCATGCAGGACAGCCAGCAGATCACGCTCCAGCTTGGCAAAATTCTTCAGGTGTTTGGCATCATTATTATTCCTGTCGCGATTGGTATGCTGATTCGACATCATGCACCACGCCTGACTGAAAAACTGAATAGACCGCTGCGCATTTTTGCAGTCATATTCTTGATTCTGATTATTGTCGGGGCCATCTATAGTGAACGCACCAATATTGCCGAATATCTGACTCAGGTCGGTGTCGCCACGGCATTGTTCTGTATTTTCAGCCTGACCATCGGCTATTTTGTCCCCCGCTTAATGAATATAGATACCGCTCAGGCACGGGCCAGTGCCTTTGAAATTGGCATTCACAACAGCACATTAGCCATGACTATTGCCCTGACCGTGATGTCCAGCACTGCTGTGGCCATGCCTGCCGCGGTTTATTCAATCTTCATGTATATTTTTGCTGCCATTTTTGGTCTGCTGCTTAACCGCTTTGCACCATTAGACAGAACACCTCTTTTCTCTAAGGCTTCATAAGTCTTTATAGAGCTTTATATAGGGTGCTTCGGCATCCTTTTTATTTTAGGTATGCATCAAGAAGATAGCAGCGTTGTGTCTGAACTTCCGTTACAATAGCTTTTTGAAAAATGTATAAAGGTTATTTCTGTGAAGTGGTTACAAATTCATATTACGGTTGAACAAGCTCAGGTCGATTATACTGAGACATTACTCAGCTCACTAGGCGCAGTGAGTGTGACCCTGGATGATGCTGAAAACCAGGATTTGCTGGAACCACTTCCAGGCGAAACACCACTCTGGAATAAAGTGATTGTGACTGGTATTTATGCACAGGAAGAAGGCGAAGAAATTGACGTTGCTGCACTAGAAACCTTTATTGGTGCGCAAATGCCAGAAGCGCCGATCAAGTACGAATTCATTGAAGATCAGGCTTGGGAACGCACCTGGATGGATGCGTATGAGCCAATCCAGATTGCTGAAAAATACTGGATTGTACCGGAATGGATGCAAGCACCTGAAGCCGATGCAGTCAATATCAAGCTTGATCCGGGTCTGGCATTCGGTACAGGGAACCACGCCTCTACATTCTTGTGCTTACAATGGCTCGGCAAAATTGACGTTAAAGACAAAATCGTCATCGATTATGGCTGTGGTTCAGGCATTCTCGCGGTAGCTGCCCTGCTCTTAGGTGCTAAAAAAGCATATGCCACTGATATTGACCCACAAGCAGTTCTGGCCACCCAGCAAAATGCTGAACTGAATGGTGTACTGGACAAACTTTATGTCGGCCTGCCAGAAGAATTTAGAGATGAACTCGGCACTACCAAGGCTGACGTATTTGTTGCCAATATTTTGGCTGCGCCACTAATGATGTTGGCTCCTGAGTTCGCAACTTTAATTAAATCTGAGGGACAGTTCGCACTTGCCGGAGTTATCGAAGAGCAAGTTACTGATGTTACTAGCATTTACTCAAATTATTTTGATATATTAGACGTAGAAAAACGAGACGAGCACTGGTGCCGTATCTCGGGTAAACGCCATAAGAATGAATGAGTCTACAAATAGTTTATGAGTGACAAACGAACCCATTGCCCTACCTGTTCCACCACCTACAAGGTCACAGTTGCTCAACTCACCATTGCGCAGGGTATGGTTTGCTGTCCCAAATGTACCACTTCATTTAATGCCTTATCGCATCTGGTGGCCGAAGCCCAAAACTCGGTCACTACCTCAGCGTCTCAGGATCAAACCTATTCTCGATATAACCCACCTGCATATGGTCGCGATCAACAGCAAAATACGCACAGTCTTTTATATATTTTCGATCAGAAAGTTGAACATTCAAATATCGATCTGGAAACCTATTTAAACAATCTGAACTATTTCAGTACCGAACCTATCTCGGTACTGCCGAGCATGAACTGGGAAGATCAGGCAGAAAAACAGATATACCGTGGGCCAATGTATTATATTGGCTGGAGCATCTTGAACCTGATGCTATTTGGCGTATTGCTGTTCCAGTTTTTCTGGTTTAATCCGCAATACATCAAAAATAGTCATATCATGAGTCTGGCCTTTAACAATGTATGCGAGGTGTTTAATTGTTCCAATCTGGAAAAATACTACACGCTGATTCAGGTCAATAAAGTCAAGATCAAGGCAACCAATCACAAGAAAACTGAATTTAGCGGTGAGCTGATCAACTTCCATGACCGTAGCCTGGCTTTACCGATTTTAAAAATCAATCTGGAACAGCGCGGTGAAGTTGTTGCGACTTATAACCTGTCTGCCAAAGAGTATCTGATTGAAAGTCTGGTCAATATTGAACGTATCCCGAAAAACAGTCCATTTAAATTCAAATTTGAGCTTCCTGTCGATCGTAAAAGCTTTGATCGCTATAGTTTGGAAATAATTCGCCCTTAATCTGAATAGAAAGCATTAAAAAATTAAAAAAAGTTAAAAAAAATGCAGTTTTCTTGCTCACTTTTGCTTAGACAATGGTATGATACGCGCCACGAAAGCTATGTGCTGCAACTCCTCGCTACTTTTTCACAACAAATACAGTCTTGCCTAATGCGCTATAAAATTTATTGCGTATCGTGCAGATTTTTTTGTTTTGATTTTGGTCAGTAACAAAACTTTAACTATTGTTACGCTTATTTTTCGACCAAAACGTTGAGATGTGTCAAGCTATTGGCTCAATGCAATGATTAAGTTTTAGAACTCCGGTTTTAGGATCTAAAGCGGAGTTCATTTCAATTTCTAGACCACTTTTTATATCACTTTACCCAAGTGATATTTGTTTTTCGGATTAATTCGCATGAATAGCAAATCTCCTATTTTTACTGCACAATCTGATGTTGCTTTACGTATCCACGTAGATCGCGCAGTTCGCCATTATTTTGCGCAACTACAAGGCGAGCAACCATCTCAGGTATACGACATGGTGCTAGCAGAAATGGAGAAACCTCTTCTATCTGTAGTTCTAGAATATACACGTGGTAACCAAACACGTGCTGCCGAGATTCTCGGACTCAACCGTGGTACTTTACGTAAAAAGTTAAAAGCTCACGGTTTAATGAGTGAATAAATGATAAAATGCTTGCGGCTTCCGCAGGCATTTTTTTTAACCTGTAAATTGCTGATTTTGTTTTATTCTGTTCCTTGAAAACTGTGACGAAGATCATGACTATTAAACGCGCTTTAATCTCTGTGTCTGACAAGACTGGTATTGTTGAATTTGCACAAGAACTTGCTGCTCTAGGGGTAGAAATTTTATCTACAGGTGGTACCTACAAATTGTTGAAAGACAATAATGTGGCTGTAGTTGAAGTTTCGGAGCATACAGGTTTTCCAGAGATGATGGACGGCCGTGTAAAAACACTACATCCAAAAATTCATGGGGGTATCCTGGCTCGTCGTGGTCTAGACGAAGCTGTGATGGCTGAACACAACATTGATGCTATTGATTTAGTCGTTGTAAACCTTTATCCATTTGCTGCAACGGTAGCAAAACCAAACTGTTCACTGGCTGATGCTATCGAAAACATCGACATCGGTGGTCCTACCATGGTTCGTGCTGCAGCAAAAAACCATGCATCAGTCGGTATCATCGTAAATGCTTCTGACTATGCAACTGTCGTTGCCGAGCTTAAAGCTGAGGGTGCTTTATCTCATGCAACTCGTTTTGACCTAGCAGTAAAAGCATTTGAACATACTGCTCAATATGACGGCATGATCGCATCTTACTTAGGCGCTCGCGTAGGTAAAGAAGAAGGTCAGGCAGACAAATTTGCACGTACTTTCAATACTCAATTGAACAAAGTTCAAGACCTTCGTTACGGTGAAAACCCGCATCAAGCTGCTGCATTCTATGTAGAAGACACAGCGACTGAAGCTTCTGTTTCAACAGCGAAACAGCTTCAAGGTAAAGAACTCTCTTATAACAACATCGCAGATACTGATGCAGCACTTGAATGTGTTAAATCATTTGCGAAGCCTGCTTGTGTGATCGTTAAACACGCTAACCCATGTGGCGTTGCAGTGTCTTTAGACGGTATTCAAGCAGCTTATGATCTTGCGTATGCAACAGATCCTGAATCTGCTTTCGGTGGCATCATTGCATTCAACCGTGAATTAGACGTTGCAACTGCACAAGCGATTGTAGATCGTCAATTCGTTGAAGTGATCATTGCACCGAGCGTTGCTGAAGGCGTTCTTGAAGTAACAGGCGCGAAGAAAAACGTTCGTGTCCTAGTATGTGGTGAACTTCCAGCAATCGATGCGCGTCAATCTCAACTTGACTACAAACGCGTAAACGGCGGTTTGTTAGTTCAAGATCAAGACTTGGGTATGATCACTAAAGATGACCTAAAAGTTGTGACAAAACGCGCACCAACTGAGCAAGAAATTGACGACATGATCTTCGCTTGGAAAGTGGCGAAATACGTGAAATCTAATGCGATTGTTTATGCGAAAAACCGCCAAACGATTGGTGTCGGCGCAGGTCAAATGAGCCGTGTTAACTCTGCACGTATTGCTGCGATCAAAGCTGAGCATGCAGGTTTAGTGGTTGAAGGTGCAGTAATGGCATCTGATGCATTCTTCCCATTCCGTGATGGTATTGATAACGCTGCAAAAGCAGGTATCAAGTGCATTATCCAGCCGGGCGGTTCTATGCGTGATGAAGAAACCATTGCGGCGGCTGATGAAGCTGGTATTGCAATGGTCTTCACTGGCATGCGTCACTTCCGTCACTAATTGATTCAAAGTCGTATTTATTAATCCCCCTAAATCCCCCTTTGTCAAAAGGGGGACTTTTCACAAATAAAGGGACATTTTTATTCGTGAAGCCCTTCTTTTTTACAGGGTGAGAAGCATGGCTTCGCAAGGTGGGATTCTATTCTTTTGAGGGATTTTTAGATGAATATTTTAGTTTTGGGTAATGGCGGTCGTGAACATGCATTGGCATGGAAAATCGCACAAGATGACAAAGTTGCAAAAGTCTTTGTTGCTCCGGGCAACGCAGGTACAGCCACTGAAAATAAATGTGAAAACGTAAATTTAAGCATTTTAGACAATGCTGCGATTATCGATTTCGCAAAAAACAATGCAATTGAGCTTGTCATTGTCGGCCCAGAAGCTCCATTGGTAAACGGTGTCGTTGATGCTTGCCGTGAGGCGGGTGTAAAAATTTGGGGTCCAACTCAATTTGCTGCGCAGCTTGAAGGCTCTAAAGCTTTCGCGAAACATTTCTTAAAACGCCACAACATTCCAACTGCGTTCTACGATGTATTTACAGAAGTAGATGCTGCGAAAGCATTTGTTGAAAAAAATGGTGCGCCGATCGTCATTAAGGCCGACGGTCTTGCTGCGGGCAAAGGCGTGATCGTTGCCATGACCAATCAAGAAGCATTTGATGCGATCGATGACATGCTTGCAGGCAACAAATTTGGCGATGCAGGTTCTCGCGTTGTAATTGAAGAATTCCTTGCAGGCGAAGAAGCATCTTTCATTTGCATGATTGATGGCGACAACATCTTACCTATGGCGACTTCACAAGATCACAAACGTATCTTTGAAGGCGACCAAGGTCCAAACACTGGCGGTATGGGTGCTTATTCTCCTGCACCTGTTGTGACTGCAGATGTATTTGAAAAAACCATGAATGAAGTGATGCGTCCTACCGTTGAAGGTATGAAAAAAGACGGTCACGTTTATACAGGTTTCTTATACGCAGGCTTGATGATTGATGAACAAGGTCAACCAAAAGTGATCGAGTTCAACTGCCGTTTTGGCGACCCTGAAACTCAACCAATTATGATGCGTTTAAAATCATCTTTAGTTGATTTGGTTGAAGCTGGTATTGCGGGTAACTTACCTGCGGAAGCTGAATGGGATGAACGTAAAACTGTAGGCATCGTACTTGCATCTAAAGGCTACCCAGAAACTTCTAGCAATGGTGATGTAATTTCTGGTTTAGACACAGAAATGGCAGATGCGAAAGTATTCCATGCAGGTACGAAAGCACTTGAGAATGGTGACATCGTAACGGCTGGTGGTCGTGTACTTTGTGTGACTGCACTCGGTAATACCATTGGTGAAGCGCAAGCAAAAGCGCTCGAGCTTTGTCAAAAAGTGACTTTTGATGGTGTTCAATACCGTAAAGATATTGGTTACCGTGCGATTGCTCGTGAAAATGCTTAACCATTCATTTGATTAAGTAAAAACCCCGCTGAGTGCGGGGTTTTCTTATTTTGCAATAAGGTAATTTTTAGCTAGTTTTTCATAATTTTCTTTATTTTCAAGAAATTATTGGCAATAGTCATACAAATATGGGAATTTATCGTTATAAGTTTGAACATCTACTTCAATTTTTTATATCTAAAGCATAGGTGATTTCCTCATGCAACTTATTCAAAGCTTTATATAACTCCTTAAACTCGGCGTTACCTAAGCCCCTCAATGCAACCTTTTGAAATTACCTAAATTTTTGACAAAAACTGTATGCTCATCCCTAATAAATTTATGCAAATCTAATAGCAAGACGCCGACACCGACCCATTTATCCAAATATGCACAGACGATGAAGTTATGTGCTATTTCCCAAAGAAGCTGAATCGAGATAACACCCTGATGTCTAGAACAGCGCAACGCTACTTTGATTCCATCAATAAATCATATATATCCATTTTTATGATTTAGATTGGATAAAATCTTATAAAGCTCACTATTTAAACACCCCCCTAAAAACCACATCCCTACTATAAATAAAATATTGTTTTAATTAATATTTTTATAAAACAACTTGGTTTTTTATTCAATTAAAGAGCTAAACAAGGCTTTGCTATCCAGTATATCGAATATAGATTTATTGCTATGATATCGACAATCCCAGAATGCTCAAACTACTTCATGTGCTTATAAACTATCTATTTTTCTCTCCAAAATAGATCATTTACAATCAGGTTTGTGGCATTTCTGACTTGATCGCGTTCACCAGAACAATTGCTGTAGGCTTGGATCTTTTAGTTTAAGGCCAGCACCAACAACGATCAGGACACATACTTAGATCGTATAAAAATCTTATTTAACACGATTTAAAAATGCTTATACTCTAGGCAAGATTAAAATTAGGAAAATTTCATGAAAAAATTACTTGGCGTTTTATTGAGTGCCTCTGTATTAACTTTGACTGGGTGTGGCAAACAAGAAGCGCCTGCCAATGATGCAGCACAAGCCAATGATGCGAATGGCCTTCAAACCGTAACCATGGCATCGACCGGTTCAGATGCAGATGTATGGCGCTATATCGCCACATTACCTGAAACCAAAGCAGCCGGCATTAAACTTGATGTGAAAAATTTCACTGACTATGTGTCAATGAACACAGCCGTTGCCAATAAAGAAATCGATGTCAATGCATTCCAGTCATATGCCTATATGGTTGCGTATAACGATGCCAATACAGCAAAAATTGCACCATTGTCTACCACCTATTTAGAACCAATGGGAATTTACTCAAGCAAAGTAAAATCTTTGAATGAGTTTAAAACAGGTGCAACCATTGCCATTCCAAACGACGGTGCAAATGAATCACGCGCGTTATTACTTTTACAATCGGCAGGTCTGGTCAAATTAAAAGCTGGCTTTGACAATGTAAAAGGCACAACAGCTGATGTGGCTGAAAATGCAAAACAAATCGTGATTAAGCCTATTCAAATGGCAACTGCAGTACGTGTAAAAGATGAAGTTGATGCAATTGTGCTAGGCAATACGCTGGCAATGGAAGGCGGTTTAAACGTATTAAAAGATGCGGTTTACTATGAGCCAATTGATCAAAGCACAAAAATGAATGTAAACGTATTAGCGGTTGCAGCAGATCGTCAAACGGATCCTGTACTGCAAAAAGTAGGTGCCTTGTATCATACGCCAGCAGTTCAAGCGTATGTCGATGAAAATTTTGGTGGCACTAAAGTTGCAGTAAACAAGCCGGTGACGTATTTAACTGAATCAAAATAGTACTATAATAGTCTTTTAGAACAGGCAAGGACGATTTCTTGCCTGTTTTTTTATCCGTGATGCAGTTTTTGACACTATGATTGAATTTAAAGATATTTCAAAACAGTATGAGCTTAAGGGTCAAACCTTGCATGCCTTGAATCAGATTAATCTATCGATTCCAACCGGCAGTATTTTTGGCATCATCGGTTATAGTGGTGCCGGTAAAAGTACCCTCATCCGTCTGATTAATTTACTTGAGCGTCCAAGCTCAGGTCAGATTATCATTAATGGAACAGATTTTACCGCACTCGATGCCAAAACATTGCGTCAAGAACGTGCCAATATCGGCATGATTTTCCAGCATTTTAATTTAATGCAAACCAAAACCGTGGCGGCCAATATCGAAATGCCTATGAAGCTTCTGGGCTGGAGCAAGGCTGAACGGGAAAAACGCCTCGAAGAATTATTAGATTTTATTGACCTGAAACATAAACGGCAGGCTTTTCCGGATGAATTGTCTGGTGGTCAAAAACAGCGCGTCGGGATTGCCCGTGCCCTTGCCAACCATCCCAAGATTTTACTTTGTGATGAAGCGACTTCGGCACTCGATCCACAAACCACCAAATCAGTTCTGCAATTACTCAAAAAAATCAATCAAGAGCAAGGTATTACCATTGTCATGGTCACTCATGAAATGGATGTAATTGAAACCGTCTGTGATTATGTCGCTGTGATGGAAAAAGGTGATGTGATTGAAACCGGCAGCACGCTACAGATCTTCAGTCAGCCGCAACACCCGACCACCAAAAATTTTATTCAAACCGTGCTTCAGCAACATTTGCCGGTCAATATTCTGAATAATCTGGAAAACCAGAATCATCACAGTATTTATTGTTTAAAATTCCTTGGTAGCTCGGCACAGGAAACGGTGATTCAGGCCGTGATTAAACAGTTTGATATCAGTTTAAATATCCTGTTTGCCAACATGACCGAAATTAATGGTTCGGTGATTGGTCAGATGTTTATTCAGCTCCTGGGTGATTCCGCAGAGATTAGCGCTGCAGTGCAATATCTGAAAGATAACGGCGTACAGGTAGATCAAGCAGGAGTACAGGCATGAGAGATTTAATTGTACAGTGGCTGACGACAATTACTGCGCCGTTCTGGAAAAGCTCGCTGTCGATGGATCAATTTGTGACAGCGCTGCAAGAAACCTTTCATATGGTGTTCTTCGCAATGCTGTTTGGCTGTATCTGGGGTTTTATTCAGGCAATTACTTTAGTGGTGACGCGTCCTAACGGCATCTTGCAAAATCGTGTGATTTATCACGGTCTCAATCCGATTGTCAATGCGCTACGTTCACTACCATTTATTATTCTACTGATTGCCGTTATTCCGCTGACCAAGTTTTTGGTCGGCACTTCAATTGGTACTTGGGCCGCAATTGTACCACTGACTATTTATGTCGGCCCTTATATTGGTCGCTTGGTTGAAACCTCATTACTGGAAGTGAATGAAGGCATTATTGAATCTGCGCAAGCGATGGGTGCAACCCCAATGCAGATTATCTTCAAGTTTGTCTTACCTGAAGCACGTAGTTCACTGATTCTGAACCTGACCACTGCCACCATCAGCTTGATTGGTGCAACAGCAATGGCGGGTGCTGTCGGTGCCGGCGGTATCGGTGATCTGGCCATTTCTTACGGTTATCAGCGTTTCGATACCTCTGTGGTGATCATGACGGTGATTGTGTTATTGATTTTGGTACAGATTGTACAAAGTCTGGGGGACTGGTTGTCCCGACTTCGTTAATCTAGTTTTTATTGTTTTTAATACTTACGAACCCTTTCTCATTATTTCAAAGTAAAGTCCTGCAACTATTTGATACGTGCCATGGCGACAGGAAGTCGCCCGTTGATCTGTGGTACTGGGATGTACCATCAGATCAACAAAGGGGTTTTGTTACTTTTGCCCCGTCAAAAGTAAGGCACAAATATTACAAAGTTAAAATTGAAGTAAAAATAACGAAATTCTATTTTTCAAATAATGTCATGAATAAACTTACTAATATTTAAAATTCTTCTTTTACTTTTGAAAGCACTGCTATGCAAGGTAACAAAAATCTTCTGTTGGCTTGATGATACTTCCTTGTGCCACAGATCAACTGGCGACATCCATATCGCTAGTCAGAAATTCAATTTCGGTTAACAATCCCATCTCGTTATAGATATGGACAAAGCCCCAAATCAACATTTAATTAAAATCTAAAAGTTAGCCATTTCCCCTCATTTTCAAACTGAAACAATAAATCCCATGTTAAACTATTCAATGGTTTTAGCAGGGACTCATCTATGCACTTTGTTCATCTTGGTATTCATACAGAATTTTCGATTACTGAATCCATCGTACGGATACCTGACTTGGTCAAAGCTGCCGAAAAAGAACAGATGCCTGCCCTCGCGCTGACGGATCTGTCTAACCTGCATGCCGCAGTCAAGTTCTATGGCAAATGCTTAGGCAAAGGCATCAAGCCGATCCTCGGTTCTGAAATTCGCCTGAATGATGCCGAACATCGTATGACCTTATTGGCGATGACCAATAAAGGCTGGCGTAACCTGACTGAACTGGTGTCTGAAGGCTTTATCAGTGGTCAGCAATTAGACATTCCCTGCGTACAAAAACAATGGATTTTAAACCAGTCCGAGGACATGATTGCCCTGCTCGGCATGCATTCCGATGTCGGCAAGATGCTGATGAGTTCAAATCCGCAAAAAGCTGAACCCTTGCTGGAAGAATGGGTCGAAAAATTCGGCAATCGCGTTTATATCGCCCTGACCCGCACCAACCGTCCGGATGAAGATGACTTCATTCTGGAAGCAGTGAAACTGGCCAAAAAATATAATATCGGTGTAGTGGCACATAACGACGTGCACTTCATGACCCGCAATGATTATGAAGCCCACGAAGCCCGAGTCTGCATTGCCGATGGTTATGTACTGGGGGATAACCGCCGCCCTAAAACCTATTCACCTGAACAATATTTTAAATCTGCAGAGGAAATGGCAGAGCTGTTCTCGGATATTCCCTCTGCGATTGAGAACACTTACCACATTGCCAAACGCTGTAATGTCACATTGCGACTGGGTCAATACTTTCTGCCGGATTATCCAATTCCTGAAGGTCATACCATTGACACTTTCTTTGCACACTTGTCCAAAGAAGGTCTGGAAGAGCGTCTGAATTTCCTGTATCCGCCTGAACAGCGTGATGAACACTGGCCAGAAGTTCGCAAGCCTTATGATGAGCGAATCGAGTACGAGATTAATATCATTAACTCGATGGGGTTTCCGGGCTACTTTCTGATCGTGATGGACTTTATTCAGTGGTCGAAAAGTAACGGCGTTCCAGTAGGCCCTGGGCGTGGTTCAGGTGCAGGCTCACTGGTGGCTTATAGCTTAAAAATCACCGATCTTGATCCGCTACGTTATGAACTGCTGTTCGAACGTTTCTTGAACCCGGAACGTGTGTCGATGCCCGATTTCGACGTCGATTTCTGTATCGCAGGTCGTGACCGCGTGATTGACTATGTGGCGCGTACTTATGGCCGTGATGCAGTTTCGCAAATTGCCACCTTCGGTACCATGGCGGCCAAAGGTGCGATTCGTGATGTGGCGCGTGTCTTGGGTAAATCTTATGGTCTGGCCGATCGTATCTCGAAAATGATCCCGACCAAGCCTTTGGGTTTAAGCTTGCTTGAGTCGCTAGAAGCCGAACCACAGCTTAAAGATATCGTCACCAATCCATCCAACCCAGATAATGATGATGCGGCTGAAATCTGGGAAATGGCACTAAAACTGGAAGGTATTACCCGAAATACCGGTAAACATGCCGGCGGTGTGGTCATCTCACCAACCAAAATTACCGATTTCTCTGCCGTCATGTGTGAGGCTGATGGTACTTCACGCGTGGCACAGTTCGATAAAGATGATGTTGAATCTGCTGGTCTGGTAAAGTTTGACTTCTTGGGTCTGCGTAACCTGACCGTAATTGAAGATGCAGTTAAAAATATTAATAAACGCATCAAATCTGACAAGCCTCTAGACATTGCCTATATCCCGCTTGAAGATAAAGACGCGTATCTGGTCTTTGCCAATGCCAACACCACCGCGGTATTCCAGTTTGAATCCGTGGGCATGAAGAAGATGCTGAAAGAGGCACGCCCAAGCAAATTTGAAGAAATTATTGCCTTCGTGTCGCTGTACCGTCCGGGCCCGATGGATCTGATTCCTGACTTTATCCACCGGATGCATGGAGGCGATTTTGAATATCTGCATCCCTTGCTTGAAGGCGTACTAGAACCCACCTACGGGATTATGGTCTATCAGGAACAGGTCATGCAGGCTGCACAGTACTGTGCCGGCTATACCCTCGGTGGCGCGGACTTGTTACGTCGTGCCATGGGTAAGAAAAAACCGGAAGAGATGGTCAAACAGCGCCAGATCTTTATTGAAGGTGCATCGAAAAAAGACATTGATGAAGCCACTGCCAACCATATTTTCGACTATATGGAAAAGTTTGCCGGCTATGGCTTTAACAAATCACATGCTGCGGCCTATGCTTTGGTTGCCTATCAGACTGCATGGCTAAAAGCGCATTATCCGGCGGAATTCCTGTCTGCGGTGTTGACCTCGGAGATGCAGAACACCGACAACGTGGTATTCCTGATTGATGACTGTCGCAAGAATAACCTGGAAGTTTTACCACCGTCAGTGAATATGTCGCTGTATCAGTTCCATGCCACGGATGAACAAACCATTGTCTATGGTCTGGGTGCGATTAAAGGTGTCGGTGAAGCTGCGATGCAATCAGTGATTGACGCGCGTACACAAGAAGGCCCTTTCCGTGACCTGTTTGATTTCTGTCATCGTATTGACCTGAAAAAAATCAATAAACGCACCCTGGAAGCATTGATTCGCTCCGGTGCGCTGGATTGTTTAGGCATTGATCGTGCCGACCTGATGGCACAACTGCCTGAAGCGGTGCAAGCTGCGGAACAGGCGCGCTCCAACCGTGAAACCGGCATCATGGATCTGTTTGGTGAAGTGGAAGAAGTTCAGCGCAAACCCTCTAAACCGGTCAAGCCATGGGCGGATGAAGTTCGCCTGAAAGGTGAAAAAGACACCCTCGGCCTGTACCTCACCGGCCACCCGATTGATGTCTATCGTAATGAACTGAAATCCTTTGTACCTAGTCAGATCAATGAGCTGACGCCGACCCGCCGTGGTGTCACCACCGTCTTTGCAGGACTGGTGGTGGATATTGCCAACTTCCCGAACCGGATGATGATGACCCTGGATGATGGTACGGCGCGTATTGAAATTTCAGCCAATCATGAACGTTTTAACCGCTTTAAAGAGATTATCCAGCTGGATAAAGTTGTGGTGATTGAAGGTGAAATTTATGAGCGTGAAGGCTTTGACCGCCCAATGGGACGTCTTACTAAAGCCTTTAGCCTGAATGAAATTCGCCAGAAGCGTGCCAACAGCATTAAAATCACCCTAACTGCCGAGCATTTCAGTAAAAGTCTGAGTCGTGACTTGCAGCAGATTTTGACACCATATACCAATATCGACATGTCAGCGCATATTCCGGTAATTCTGTATTTAGACTATCCTTATGCTACGACTGAACTTCATCTGGGTCTCAACTGGAAAGTGGCACCACTGGACGAACTATTGGCTAAATTGCGTGATTATTTTGGTAAAGAAGCATTGCATATTGAATATCAGGTCAAGTCCAAAGCCGCCAAAGCTGTTTCTTATGAACAGGCCAAACCGGTCAATGTTCCACCACCACCTGCTGGCATGAGCATGGACGATGCGCTGGAACTGTATCAGGCTGAATCCCAGCCACAATATTCATAAATCCTGATCTTTAAAAAACCTTTAAATTGGAATCCTCATGAGTCAAATTGACAATGCTGCTGTTTCAGCACATCTCTCCCATGTGCGTATTGTCATGGTCAATACCACTTTACCTGCCAACATCGGCAGTGCTTTACGCGCCATGAAAACCATGGGCCTGTCCAAGCTGGTTCTGGTGGCGCCAAAAACCTATCCGCATCCGGATATTGATGCACTGGCCGCAGGCGCAACTGACCTGATCGAGCAGATCGAGATTGTAGAAACGCTCGAAGATGCCATTAAAGACTGTCAGATTGTATTCGGTACCAGCGCACGTAGCCGTACTATTCCCTGGCCGCTGTTAGATGTGCGCCCTGCTGCGACAAAAGCCATGAGCGCCGTGGTACAAGAGCAGCAAGAAGTTGCAATTCTATTTGGCCGTGAAGACCGCGGTCTGACCAATGAAGAACTGGCAATGGCCAACTATCACCTGACCATTCCAGTCAATACCGATTACGGCGTACTGAATGTGGCTCAAGCCATTCAGGTGATCTGCTATGAAATGCGCATGGCAGCCATGAGCCAGATTGAACAACCACGTGATGCTAAAGCAACCATGCAAGTCATTGATGGCATTGAAATGGAATGGGATGAGCCTTTGGTGAATCATGCGCAGATGGAACAGTTCTATCCGCATTTGGAAAAAATGCTGGCCGAAATTGAATTTATGGACCCAAAAAATCCAAGATTATTGCCTTTACGCTTGCGTCGTCTCTTTGGACGTATACAATTAGATCGTATGGAATATCATTTACTTCGTGGTATTTTCAGCCGCGTTCAGGCCTTAAATAACGGCACGTGGAAAAAATCTTCACATACATCATCACAGGACGAGGATCAAATCTAATGCTAAAACAGCTCAAAGAAGATATACAAGCTGTCTTTGCGCGCGATCCTGCAGCACGCAATACCTTAGAAGTCTTAACCACTTACCCTGGCATCCATGCGCTGATCATGCATCGCATGGCACATGAGCTATGGAACAAAGACTGTAAGGGAACTGCACGTGCATTGTCTTCATTTAGCCGTTTTGCGACTGGTATTGAAATACATCCGGGCGCCAAGATAGGCCGTCGTTTCTTTATTGATCACGGTATGGGTGTCGTAATTGGGGAAACTGCAGAAATTGGCGATGATGTTACCCTCTATCATGGGGTGACTTTGGGTGGAACGACCTGGAATAAAGGCAAACGCCATCCAACTTTAGAAGATGGCGTGGTGGTTGGTGCTGGTGCCAAGATTTTAGGGCCATTTACTGTCGGGAAAAATGCCAAGGTCGGTTCTAATGCGGTCGTGACTAAAGCAGTTCCTGAAAACACGACGGCTGTGGGTAACCCTGCACGCTTTATTACCAAAAACAAACCGAAGGATGATGCAGAAACCCGTCGTCGTGATTATGCAGAAAGTATCGGCTTCCAGCCCTATGCTGCAACTGAAGACCAGTCTGATCCAATTCTGGAGGGTATGCGCATTCTGCTGGACCGTATTCAGCAAAATGAAAAACGCATGAACAACTTGTGCAACCGTCTTTCTTTGCTGGATCCGACCTTTAATAAACAGCAACAAGATGGTCAGCCTTTAAGCAAAAAAGAATTACAGATTCTGGAAGAAGCGCGCCGTGAATGTGAAGCTCAGACCAGTCAGTCTAAAGCCTGAATAGAGCGTTCAATTCTGTAACATGCATTTACTTGCATGATCGTTAGAGTTTTCATAGACTGACGGTCATGTGATTTTTGTACTAGCTGTTTTAAAAAATAACACGAATGGATGAATATTATGACCTTTAAGCCCTTGGCACTTGCTTGTTTAGCATTCACAATGACTGCATGTTCGACCGTCTCTCAGAAGTCTGCTGAGAAACCTGTGGATCAAGTGGTTTTTGTAGAACCTGAATTAAGTCCGCCATTTTATGCATTAAATCCATTCAATTATAATGAACCACCTGCGTTTGAGGTGCATTTGCAAAAAGCTGCGGCTCAACCCGTGACCAAAATGGTCGTGACTCATCCAAATGATCCATCCAAGCAATTAACCTTGGATGTCAATAAACTGATTATTCCCATTGTAGACAGCAATACACGTTCAATGCGTTATGCGGCTCTGGCAAATACCAATGAAATCGACATCACCGAGATTGATGATTTCCTGCAAATGGTGGAAGGTAAAGCACGTCATTATCCACCACGTTTTAGCGATCGTCAGGAACGTCGTGGCTTTGAAGCCAAACTGCGTGAAGTCACTCAACAGCTGGATACTTTAGCTGCACGTGAAAATGCCTCTTTCGATGTTCTGGTACGTGCATTTAAAGCCAGTGTCATGGCACGTAATCTGGATCTGGGTTCAGTCTATACCACCAAATCCCTGACCTATGCACAACGGATTCTTAAGATCAACCAAGATGATCCTGAAGTGAACTTCTGGTTCGGCTTTGGCCTGTCTGAAGGTGGCGGTCAACGTGAAGCGATTCCTTATCTGGACAAAGCCATGAAAGCTGGCGTTCAGGAAGCCTATCTTGCTGCAGCCAATAATTATATTGCGCTGGAACAGAAAAAAAATGCGGCTCAAACCTTGGCAAACTATAAAGTGAAATACCCGCAAGAAGCTGAAGTGGCAGACCGTCTGATTCAGGAAATTGAGAAACAAGGTCGCTGGAATGTTTGGCAAGTTCTGCAAACCGCAAATCAAGCTCCAGTTGCTGCAACCCCTAAAACGCCATAATCAAAATTTATCTTCTTTCTCTGATTACAAATAGACTGCTACGGCAGTCTATTTTTATGAGAAAAAATTAGTAAAATACAAACCATTATCCAAACTTACAACTTAAATTCAGTGAAAGGTTTTATGCACGAAAAAATAAATAAAAGATTAATACTGTGCACTTTAGTCATCACCAGCGTGCTGAGCGGCTGTCAGGTGGTCAGTGTTAAGGAACAGGCACTTAATGTCACACTCAGCAATGAGCGTGACAGTATTTTGACGCGCGACAAACTGAGCGAAGCCAGTCTGAATGTGTTGTCCATGACGGGGCGTGAAGCCCAGATCTGTATTGACCAGCCCGAAGAATGTGTAAAGGATCTTAAAAAGATTCCCCAGATTTTAGATGAACAATTACTTTCTACAGCAAGTGAGTTGTATCTCGCCAATTCTTTACAGAATGCCAAGTCAGCCGAGTGCAACACCAGTGTTTTGAGCAAGACCCAATCTCAGGAAAAGCAACAGCTGCAAAAACAGAATATCCAGAAATGTCTGGATCAGCAGCTCAGCATGCTGGATAAAAGCATTCGTTATAGTTATGCCTACCTGTTTAAAACCGAGCGTGCCCCGCAAGACCGTATTTTCGACAACCGTCAGGTTCAGATTCGTGATTTTTACAACCTGGCGATTGCTCATCTGATTCAACGCTATGCTGAACGTTATGAAACCAAGCGTTCCGGCCAACGGATTCAGGTGGGTAACAGTGTATATAGTATTGATCTGGAAAATTTTCCGCAGCTGAAAAACCAGCCCATTGAGCAACTACTGTCCACCTACAACATGAACTTCTCTGGGCTGCGTTCAATTACCCGTCGTGACGGTTTTGGTTCAGAGTTTTTAGTGGTTCTACCGGAGCAGCAACCATCCGAAAAAGATAAAAAATATATTACTGACCCACTCAATCACAAATATCCGAATGGTATCAATCCCAATATCCACGCAGCACGATATCTGGCCACCACGATCACCGCTGTACCTAAATCAGCCAATAGTACTGAACAGATTTTATCGACCTCCGAATTTCATCTGAAACTCTATGATCCCTATAAATATGAAAAAATTAAGGTCGCTTCTAAGGAATATGCTCTGGCAGCCAATTTTTCAGCACCTTATGGTTTATGGCTGGCCGAGAACAATCTGGGGCGTCTGGCCTATCTGACCCTGATTGATCAGGATGATAGTCTGAGCATGCCCCACCTGTATATGCTTGAACCTTATAATCCGAACAAGAAGATCCTGGTATTGGTCCATGGTCTGGCCAGCAGCCCCGAAGCCTGGATTCGTATGACCAACGATATTATGGGGGATCCGGTTCTAAGAGAAAACTTTCAGGTCTGGCAGGTGTTTTATTCCACCAACATGCCGATTCTGGAAAGCCGTTTTCAAATCAATGCACTGGTTCAGCAAGGATTTGCCCAGGTCGCGAACAATGCCGCAGCTAAAAAAGATGCCGTACTGGTCGGACATAGTATGGGCGGCGTGATTGCCCGTTTGATGGTCAGCAATGCCGATATCAGCCAAGATGCTTTTAAACTGGTACAAAATACCCGTATTGAACAGTTTAAGGATAAACCGCTGTTTCAAGCACGCCTGCAAATGCAGCCGATTCCAAATTTTAGTCGGGCGATTTTCTTGGCCACACCGCATCGTGGCACAGAATATGCCAATCGCTGGCATACCAAACTGGCGCGTAAAATTATTCGGGTTCCAGGTGCATTTTTAGGTGCCTTTGCTGATACTTTACAAGGCGAAATCGGATTAAAAGAATTTGTCAAAGAACTGGGACATGACCTGATTCAAAATGGCCCGAGTGATTTGAGTGAAAATTCGAAATTCAATGCGCTGACTAAAAACATTCAGCCCTATACCGGCTTCAAATTTCACTCCATCATCGGTAATACCGTAGATACTACAGAACCTCAGCTGATGAGTGATGGCATTGTTTCCTACGAAAGTGCTTATTTGCAAGGTGCAGTATCCAGTAAAGTGATCAAGGGTGGCCATTCCATTCAGGAAACCCCTGAGGCCGTATTGGAATTGCGCCGGATTCTCAGATTACACCTGTCTGACCTTGGTCTTTATGATCCCGAATAAACAATTCCCTTAATTTAAATCAACCACTGCATGTTCACATCCAGTGGTTTGTTTTTTAAAATTGGAAATCATGCTGAATAAAAACTCAGACCGACAGATCTGTCGCATGACTTAAACATTCATCTGGAATTTCATTTCTTTCTAAAAATTAAATTTGATAGACTTGTTTCAATCTTGATTTAAAGCACCCTAAGATAAGCGACCTCATTCACTATGCTCCTGAGCAGATCCTCGATAAAATATTTTTATAGATCTGTTTAGATGTGCTTTAATTTTTTGTGCATACGCTGCTTATCAGTATTTGCATTTCTCTCTTGTTGAAAGGATTTATTTTTAATGACCAGTTCGGAAATTATGGCTGATCTTTCTACCTTAACGCCCATGATGCAGCAATACATGTCGGTGAAAGTGCAGCATCCACACTCATTGATGTTTTATCGTATGGGTGATTTTTATGAACTGTTCTTTGAAGATGCACACAAGGCAGCCAAAATTTTAGGCATTACCCTGACCCATCGCGGTAAAGCCAATGGTCAGCCGATCCCAATGGCAGGTGTGCCTTTCCATGCAGCCGAAGGCTATCTGGCCCGTCTGGTCAAAAAAGGCGAAACGGTGGTGATCTGTGAACAGATTGGTGAGGGCGAGAGCACAAGTACTCGTGGTAAGGCTCCCATGGAGCGCGGCGTGGTAAGGATTATCACCCCGGGCACCCTGACCGATGATGCCATGCTCGGTGCACATCAAAGCTCTAATCTGGTGGCTTTATGTATTCAGCAAAATCAGATCGGGATTGCACTGCTCGATCTCAGCGCCGGCCTGTTTAAAGTACAGCAGCAGGATTATGATCTCAACCAGCTCATGATTGAACTGGCGCGTTTAATGCCAAGCGAAATTTTGCTGGATGAAAATACCGCTGATCCGATGCTGACCGAGCAACTCAAGCAGCAACTTGATATTTCCGTGACGAAGCGTCCCAATGTGGACTTTAGCCTGAACAATGCACAAAAAACCTTGTGCGACCAGTTTGCCGTCAGCACACTTTCCGGTTTCGGGATTGATCATTTGCCGTTGGCAAAAGCTGCCGCTGCGGCACTGATTCACTATGCCAAAGAAACCCAGAAAACCGCTTTACCACATATTCGTTCGATTCAGCTAGAACAGAGTTCCGACTTTATTGCCCTAGATCCAGTGACACGTCGCAATCTGGAACTGATTGAGCCTTTATTTGAGCATGGTACTTCACTGTTTCAGTTAATTAATGATTGCCAGACGGCTATGGGTGGACGCTTGCTGAGTCGCACCCTGATGCAGCCTTTGCGTGACACTGCCTTGCTGGATGAACGTCTGGATGCCATCCAGGCCCTGCTACAAGGTTTCCATGAAGCACCTGTACGTTTGGTACTTAAGGAAATTAGCGATATTGAACGTGTTCTGAGCCGAATTGCTTTGGGCAGTGCCCGACCGCGGGATCTGGTACAACTACGTCAGGCCTGTGCGCAAATTCCATTTTTACGCCATGCCCTACAGCCGATTGTCAGTCAACAACAGTCTGAGCTATTAATCCAGCTCAATGAAGAACTCGGAGATTTCCATGGCCTGCATCAACGCTTGATGTCTGCCATCGTAGAAAATCCGCCGGTATTGCTGCGTGATGGGAATGTGATTGCCGAAGGCTTTGATAGTGAACTGGATGAATTACGTCAGATTCGTGATCACGCCAGCCAGTTCCTGATTGATCTGGAAATTAAAGAACGTGAAGCCAGCGGAATTCCGGGACTGAAAATTGGTTATAACCGAGTGAGTGGTTATTATATTGAACTCTCACGTGCTCAGGCCGAACAGGCACCCGAGCACTATATCCGCCGTCAGACTCTGAAAAATGCTGAACGCTATATCACACCTGAACTGAAAGCCTTTGAAGATAAAGTTTTATCCAGTGAATCCCGTGCTCTGGCGCGTGAAAAAATGCTGTTTGAAATGCTGCTGGATGAATTACGTCAGGATATCGGCAATTTACAGATGATGAGCAGTGCCATTGCCCAGATTGATCTGGTGGCAAACTTTGCCCATCAGGCACGTTTACGCAACTGGTCACGTCCAAAATTCAGCCCTGAAGTCGGTGTAAGTATCACTGCTGGCCGTCATCCGGTGGTGGAAGCTTTAAGCAAAACTGCTTTTACACCGAACGATACGCGACTGGACTTTTCCCATCGCATGGCGATTATTACCGGACCCAATATGGGCGGTAAATCGACCTTTATGCGCCAGACCGCATTGATCGTCTTGCTGGCGTATTGCGGGGCTTATGTACCTGCACAAGCTGCGACTTTAGGGCCTATTGACCGGGTTTTCACCCGTATTGGTTCTGCCGATGATTTATCAACTGGCAAATCGACCTTTATGGTGGAAATGACCGAGACTTCGCAAATTCTGCATCATGCCACCAGTCAGTCGCTGGTACTGATGGATGAAGTCGGTCGTGGCACCAGTACCTATGATGGCCTGTCTCTGGCCTGGGCCTGTGTGCTGGATCTGAGCAAACGCATTCAATGCCTGTGTCTATTCGCAACCCATTATTTTGAGCTGACCGAACTCGATAAAGAAAGCGGCATTGATAACTACCATGTCACGGCTAAAGAACTGAATGGCAATCTGATTTTGTTACATAAGGTACAACATGGCCCTGCCAGCCAGAGTCATGGCTTACAGGTGGCGAAACTTGCCGGTATTCCGGCATCAGTCATTAAAGAAGCACAAAACCGCTTAAAGATTCTGGAAAAGCAACAACTGGTCAAACCAAAGAGTCTACAACATGATCTATTTGCACTGCCGGAAATTGTAGAGCCAGTGGAACGTATTATCGAAATTGAGAAAGAATCTCCAGCTCTCGAATTACTTGAGGACATCGATGTAGACAACCTGAGTCCACGCGAAGCCTTAGCACAATTATATGCACTAAAAGATTTACTCAAACAGCCGGGGTAATTCTCTGAGCCATAGACCTCATCCCGTATGGGGTCTAGCACTGATTTATACTTGAATTTAGCCCTATTCCGGCTTTTTTCAAATTTAACAGCCCTATATATAACAAATATCAATAAAAGGAATTGTTAGTTCCCCCTGTTTTTGCCTAAAATACAGTATTCGTAAATAGAACCATATTTTTTAGGTAGCTGTCGCCATGACCTTCGTTGTCACTGAAAATTGTATTAAATGTAAATATCAAGACTGTGTTGAAGTTTGCCCTGTAGACTGTTTCTATGAAGGTCCTAACTTCCTGGTGATTAACCCGGACGAGTGCATCGATTGTGCCTTATGCGAACCTGAATGTCCGGCGAATGCAATTTTCTCTGAAGATGAATTACCAGAAGGCCAAGAAGTATTTATTGAATTGAATGCTGACCTGTCGCAAAAATGGCCAAATATCACACAAATTGGTGACCAGCCAGCAGATCGTGAAGAATGGAATGGTAAAGCTGACAAATTACAATATCTTGAAAAGTAATTAATTTCAGTTAAAAAAGATCAGCACATGCTGATCTTTTTTATACTCAATCCACACATTTTATTGCAATATTCTCCAAATTTCTCCGTATATTTAGTCTAAAATGGCGCTATTTATAAATATCTGATTTCTATAAATGAAGAATTTTGCAAAGGGATTATTGAGTCTGTGTGTAATCCCTCTCGTTTTTGTGGGTTGTACCACGACCACAAAACCACCGGGACAGACCGTGCCCGATGGAAAGCGGATTTATATTCCCCAAGAACGTGTTCAATACGACCGCAAAGTCCAACCCAAAAATGTACCTTATCTGTATACCCACTGGGTCTCTGCGCTGGATAATTTATCACGTGTACGTGAGTACGAAGTGTTTCTGGAACGCAATGGCGTAGGTAATATTATTCCCAGTTTTGAATTAATGCGCACCGCGCGGGACTGGGCCAAATGTGGTCGTTCACAGTACATGATTCCAAGCCGTGAATTATGGGCCAATCAGGTTCCAACCTTGCGTGTATTTAAATATTTAGTAGCCGCCAATGTCCTGACTGATTTTGAAGTCACTTCCGTCTATCGTGACCTGCCTTTAAACCAGTGTGCCGGTGGCGCCAATTCTTCACGCCATCTGTATAATTCTGCCATCGATTTTCGTATTGGCCCAGAATATCCACAAGCGCAAGACTATAGTTATATTGAAAATACCAAGTTCAAACTGTGCCAGTTCTGGGCGCAACATGGTCAAAGTCTGAATATGGGACTCGGCATGTATGCTTCTGGTCAGATCCACATCGATACCCAAGGTTACCGTACCTGGGGGCCAAGTCTGGGGCGAAATTCTTCAATGTGTAATTACTAAGTCATGACAACGGCTATACAAAGTTCATTTAAGACTTTATATAGCCTAAAAAAACAGCAGCTATAGCACAATAAATTGCGCTATGCCGCGAAAAGTTTAAAATGCACCCATCGCAATTGATGGTGCTAAAACTATGCAACACATGTGGACAGACATTGACAACTACATTGAGTCACATTTAATTCCTGAAGATCCCATCCTGAACCAGACGCTGGAAAATACTGCTGCACATGGTCTGCCAGATCATCTGGCTGTAGCAGCAAATCAAGGCATGTTGTTGCAGATGCTGATCCAGATGAATCAATGTAAACGTGTACTGGAACTCGGAACATTTGCCGCATACAGCACCATGTGGTTGGCACGTGCTTTGCCCGATGATGGCTATATCCTGACAATTGAAGGACGTGATACCCACGCGGCAATGGGTCAGGAAAATATTGACCGTGCCCAGCTCAAGCAAACTGTTGAACTGAAATGTGGTCGTGCAGCAGATGTACTCAAAGCTCTACCCGCAGAGACCGAGGCTTTTGATTTTATCTTCATTGATGCAGACAAACAGAGTTATCCGGAATATCTGGAACTCAGTTTAAATCTGTCGCATTCAGGTACACTTATTTTTCTGGACAATGTAATCCGTGCAGGCGAGATTATCAATCCGGACAATCACAAGCCAAGTATTGAAGGCATCCGTGCCATGTTTAAAGCGCTGCAAAATCATCCACGTATCTTGTCTTGTACCGCTTTACAGACTGTAGGCAGTAAAGGACATGATGGTTTTGCACTTGCGATTGTCAAATAAAATCAGAAGAACAAAAATTACCCAGCGCCATATTTATTATATATAACATTAACTTAAAAACATTAACCACAGAGTTATCCACAATATATGAGGATAACTCTGATCATTTTTAAATCAAGCTGTAACAATTTACGTTTAAATTTTAATTTTGTTTGCTTTTTAGGCAATCCTCACTTTGCAACCAGTAAAGGCACCTTGGAATTACGGAAAATTGTGGTGGCAATACTACCGAGGAAAAACTGATGGATTTTGCTGTGACTAAATGCGCCCAGAACAATCAGTTGAATACCCATCTCCTGTTGATAGGTCAAAATATTCTCGGCGACATCGCCATAGCGATATTGCGGCACTACATCTAGACCCGCTTGAGTCAGATATTGCAGCGGCTCAGTTAAAATTTCGGCATGATCGCCAATATATAACAGGTGACATTGTAATAAACGCAGCAGATCACTTTCCGCAATCCGTCTCATCATTTTGATACAGGTCGGAGAATATTCATAGGCAAAAATAAATCGTGTTGGCGGTTTAAACTGCTCCCCAACGGTCATCACGGTACAATTGGCGCCACGAATAAAGTTTTCGACATTGGTGCCGATCGGTTTGTTTTTTTCAGCTGAGCGCTCACCGAGCAATCCAATTAATGCGATATCATCCGGCTCAAGAATCTGGAAACTTTGCTCCAGAAAATCCCCTTTTTCCTGAATATGTGTGGTTTGAATACCATGTTCGGCTAAAATCCGCTCGGAAATATGTTGCAGCAGATTATTGCTATAATCCAAGGCAATTTCGCTTTGTTTTTGTTCAAGCTCGGCCAATTCCTTCAGCAACATGGCATTGCTTTCAAACCCGATTACCCCACTGATCTCGCCCAGATGATAACTGGCCGGGTAATAATCCAAGACCTGTAACAAAACCAGTTCACGTCCAGTCTGTTTGGCAATCCATGCAGCCGCGTCTGCCAGCGCGTTTATACATGGTGAAGAGTCGATGCAGGCGATGACACGTTTCATGTTTAGCCTCTCTATTTATGATAAAAATTTCTTTGTTATTTTTAACTTAGCATAAGCTTTATAAAATGTGCAGCAAAATCTGTAAGGCTTGAATTGAAATATGTTAACTTTTATATGATTGACCGATAATTAGAAGAATAATTCAGCCATTAGGCCAAACACTTAAATTCAGATCATTAAAATACTTTTAAAATCATTTTCTAATTCATATCAGCGAAATTCCCTCTTGCTGTTAGGAAGTCAGCAATACTGTTGCACAAGAAAGAGGTCTTTATAAAATCCGCTCATGCCCTTGCGACGCACTGCTTCTCATCCGAAAGAGAGAAAGGGCTTTTAATATCTCGTGGATTTAAATATCAATAGAACCATCATTTTTTGATTGATGAAAGAGATCTACTGAGTGTAAAGCTTTATTTGCGGTATCGAATAAAGCTTGCAGGATTCCCAGCAACGATAGCCCGTGCTTCGACATCTTTGGTGACCATACTGTCCATTCCGACAATGGCCTGATCTGCGATTTTAACGCCATCTTTAATACCGACATGTGCGCCGAGCCAGACATCCCGGCCAATTTCGATGCCTTGTGAGCGTACCGCTTGCTGATAAATTGGCTGTTCTAGCTGCATACCGTGATCAAATGCATACAGATGACAATACGCTGCGATACGCACCTGATCATGCAGTTTAATCCCCAGCCGGCCACCATCCAGAATACAGTGATGATTGATCGCCACTTCATTGCCAATGTCCAGTGGGCCATGCAGGGTGCAATCTGCGGCGATAAAGGTATTATCGCCAATGACGATCTTGCGTCCCGGTTCCGCAAAAATATGTGCCAGTGGTGAAATAAAACAGTTTTCACCAATCTCGACGGTTTCCATTTCCATCAGATAAGCCTGATATTCTTTTTGCCAAGCTTCTGCCCAGCCACGGTTTTTCGGCTTTAAGGACCAGTATAGCCAAGGCATATAGTTCAGGCGATGTTTATGCTGCTCACGATATTTCAGTAATGGATCTGCTTCAGTCATCTGTTGCTTCTTCTATGATTTTGAGCTGTTCACGGCCACGAGTTACATCCTGAATTTTTAAAGCAAAAGCTTCAATCTGATGCTTCTGCAACTGTGCCTGAACCTGAACGCCTTCGGCACTATAGTCTTCCTGATAATCGATTTGCTGCTGATTCAGTTCATACTGAAAAATGGCCCATTCATTAAACTGACAGGAAAATTGCACTTTTTTCTTTTCAATCAGTTCAATTTTGTCTGCCAGCAGCAAGCATTGTCCAGCGCAGCCGCCATAGGCACGAACCAAACCTCCGGTGCCGAGTTTAATCCCGCCATACCAGCGATTGACCAGCACCAGTACATTAGTCAATTCATTACCTTCAATGGTGGCGAGAATCGGGCGCCCCGCAGTGCCTGAAGGTTCACCATCATCATTAAAGCGCACCTGATGGCCAATTTTCCAGGCCCAGCATTGATGTGTGGTACTTGGATCACGATAAGCGTCCAGAAAATCTTTGACCTGCTGTTCATTTTCTACAGGGGTCGCAAATGCCTGAAATCGGCTTTTTTTGATGTCTTCCTCAAAACTGACCAGGCTGGCAAGCGTATATGGCATAACTTCAGGCTTTAAAATCGAACCCTGGCAGTATACCTGCTTTGTCCAGACAAATAAAAAGCCTCTCCATGGAGAGGCCTGATTTGACTCGATTGTTTGACTCAATGAACTGAAAGGCTTAACGTTCCCGCAACGCTTCTTTGGCCTTGTTGAATGGCTTGATCAGATAATCCATGACAGTTTTTGAACCGGTGCGAATGTCTACCGTGGCCACCATACCTGGGGTGATATTAAACTCCTGACCCGCATTATTATTCAGTTTGCCACTCTCCGTGCGAATATAGACCCGGTAATAGAACTGATCCTGCTTGACTTCATCACGGATGGTGTCTGGTGAAATCATCGCAACTTTACCATTCAACCCACCATAGATTGAATAATCATATGCTGTAATTTTAACCAGTGCCTCCTGATCTGGACGAATAAAGGCAATATCACGTGGTGAAATCCGCGCTTCAACCAGTAGTTTTTCGTCGAGTGGCACGATGGTCATCAACTTGCCATTTTGTGGAATCACGCCGCCCAAGGTCATCACATCAATTTCTTTTACGATACCGCGTACCGGTGATTTAAAAATAGTCCGGCTCAAGGTATCTGACTTGCCGCGTACCACCTGCTGCTGAGTTTCCACATCGGTATTGGCTTTGGACAGCTCTTCCCGCGCACTCACATAATATTGATTACGAATATCATTCATTTGATTACGCAGGTCGTTGGCTTCACGTTTTAAGCGCAGCACTTCAACCTCACTGGCTGCCCCTTTAGCCACCAGTGGTGCTGTCATTTCCAGCTCTTGCTGTACCAGTACCAAGGCCTGTTCTAGACCGGCCACGGATTACTCCAGATTGGCACGACGTGACTGATACAGTGCCGTTTCTTCTTTCACCAGTTTTGGGTATTTCAAGACTTCTTCGGGAAATACCAATGGCGTACCGCTCACTTCCGCGCGTAAGCGAGCTGAGGTCGCACGTGATGAAATCAGTAAGGATTCAGATTCACCGACATTGGATTCAAAACGGGTCGGGTCAAGCTGAGCCAACACTTGGCCGCGCTCTACAATTTCACCTTCTCTAACATTGAGTGTGGTCAAAATACCGCCTTCTAAAGACTGAACCACCTGCTCTTTAGAAGATGGAATCACTTTACCCGTACCGGTAGAGACTTCTTCCAGGCTAAATAACCAGGCCCAGATCAGCAATACCAATAAACCAATGCCGACAATCCAGATAATGACACTCGATTTAGGTAAAGGTGGTTCCTGAAAGCTGACTTTGCTTGAACGTTTTAGTTCTTTGAGTTCACTCATGCACTTGCTCCAACAACCCGCTTATTACCACCCTGTGACTGATTCAGGATCTGATCTCGTGGACCATCCATGACAATTTTCCCATCATTCACCACAATAATACGATCCACCAGCTCCAGTACCGCACGGCGATGCGTCGCAACCACCATGGTACGATGGCTCAAATAACTTTTAAGATGATCAATCAACTGCTTTTCTGACACATCATCAATCGCAGCAGTAGGTTCATCTAGCAGTAGAATTTTCGGTTGACGGATCAATAACCGTGTTAACAACAGCGCCTGACGCTGACCGCCAGAAAAACCAACACCACCTTCCAGAATGATATGATCCAGACCTTCTTTTTTCTCCTGCACAAAAGCGAATGCACCCGTGATTTGCAGCGCTTCCAGAATTTGCTGATCGGTGGCCAAGGGCGCACCCAAGCTGAGATTTTCACGAATCGAACCATAAAATAGCTGCGAATTCTGGTTCAGCAAGCCCATATCACGACGTACATCTGAAGGATCGATCAGGGTCAGGTCAATACCATCCAGCTTGACCTTGCCCTGTAATGGCGTCTGCATCCCGGACAAGAGCTGCAACAAGGTCGATTTACCGGCACCATTACGCCCCAGAATCGCAATTTTTTCACCGGGTTTGATTTCCAGTTTTGGAATCATCAGGCTTGGTTTTGGATCATCTTCGCCGTACTTGAATACCACACCACTGAGTTCATAATGACCATCCAGAGCTGGGCGATGAATCAGATGAGAATAATCCGGCTGATCGACCGATTTTTTCATCAACTCATCCAGACCGGCTTTGGCCACTTTGGCCTGTTGCAGACGACCCAACACGCCAGTAATTTGTGAAATGGGTGCCAGCATTCGTGAAGACAGAATCGAACAGGCCACCAATGCACCTGTGGTCATCTCGCCGTCCATCACCGCAAAAACACCGACCAATACCACAATGGCAAAGGTCAAGCCTTGGATTTTTTGCGTCCAGGCCGTCATCAAACCCACAATCTTACGTTGCTGCATGCTGACATCGGCTGAAACTTCATTCATATGGTTCCACTGATTCTGGAAGCGTGTTTCAGCTCTGAGCAGCTTGATGTCTTCAATCCCTTGCACGGCTTCTACCAGCAAGGCATTACGGATGACAGATTCACGCATGCCCAGCTGAGCCAGTTCTGCCAGTTTTTTCTGCGCCAGAATGCCAGGCAGAATCATCAGTGGCACCACCAGCAGCATCACCCAGAACAGGTTGCCGCCAATCACCCAGAAAATCCCTAAGAACAGGAAGAAAAATGGCAGGTCGGCAATCGCAGTCACTGTGGTTGAAGTGACCAGTTCGCGTACCCCTTCCAGTTCCCGAATCTGCGAGATAAAGGTACCAGTCGATTTGGAACGTTCACTATTTTTGATGCGCAAAGAATGGCCAAATACCCGATCCGAAATTTTCAGATCAGCACGTTTACCAATAATGTCTGACAGATAGATTCGGGAGACGCGTAAAACAAACTCGAAAATTGCCGCAATCAGCACACCGCCAGCCAAAACCCATAAGGTAGGAATCGATTGTGATGGAATCACGCAGTCATACACGTTCATCGAGAAAACAATCGTGGCCAGTGCCAGAATATTCGCGATTAAAGAGGCGAACATGACATCGATATAACGTTTCCAGTCATTCAAGACAATTGACCAGAACCAGTTTTTCTCGAACGGCTTGATATATTCATCCACCCGCGCATCCGGCACAGAAGATTCGGGACGCAGAACATACAGATGCTTTACGCCCGTCTCTAACTGTTCAACCGTGAAACTTTGAGACAAGCCTTCATCGCCACTGAGCTGTATACTAACGTTAGCTTGGGTGTCGATGCGTTCAATCACACCCACATCCCCACTCTCAAACTCCACCAGCAAAGGCAAACGCCACGGATTCAGCAAGCTGCTGTCAAATTTATTTTTACGGACATTTAAACCAATCTGCCGGCTGACAATTTTGAGCATCTCGTCGATGTCATGATGCTGGTTCCAGTCCAGTTGCAGACGAATCCGCTCCTCAGAAGGTTCAATCCGGTAATGTCTGGCAATATTCAAAACCGCTTTAAGCCACGGTTGATAATTTATTGTAGTACTCATGGCTGAACTTCAAACCCCTGAATAGAAATACGGTTAAGCGCGTAAATATCCCGTGTACGGCCGGTAACCTGAATATATTGCACAATCGCCGAATAGATGTCATAGCGCGCAGATTCAATTTCCTGTGCTGCACTATGAATCGCCTGTTCTGCGTTGAGCAAATCCACCACGGTTCGGGTACCCAATTTATATTGTTCTTGATACAGCTCTTTGGCTCGTACCGTGGTTGCACGACGTTGGGATAAAACTCCCATTTGTTTTTGCTTATTCTCAATCTGCTCACGAATCAAGCGAACCTGATCCAGCACATCCAGATAGACCGTATTGACCTGTGCGCGTGCAGCTTCTTCGGCATAACTGGCAGAACGTGCCTGAGAGCGTGCTGCGCCACCCTGATAAAAATTACTGCTGGCTTCAATCATGATTGAATTATAAAAGCCGTCATCTTCATTATTATTCGGATTCCGCCCATTAACAGCCTGACTTAAACTGCCTTTCAGATGAATGCTTGGATAACGACTTAAACGTGCCTGATCTTTTTGCAAACGGGCAACATTGACCCCGGCATGGGCCAAAATCATATTGGGAATCTGGGTAAATTCCGGATCCTG
The DNA here is from genome assembly GCF_013417355.1 of Acinetobacter sp. YH12255. Classification (NCBI taxonomy): domain Bacteria; kingdom Pseudomonadati; phylum Pseudomonadota; class Gammaproteobacteria; order Moraxellales; family Moraxellaceae; genus Acinetobacter; species Acinetobacter sp. YH12255. Next base: position 37,780 of record NZ_VPEC01000002.1, on the reverse strand, counting down.
ATACAGATCGGCCTGCGCCACAATACGTTCTGGAATCTCCCATTCCACCGCAGACACATCAAACCCCAGCAAAGTGCGTAAACGTTGCTGATATTGTCTGAGCTGGGTCTGCTGCACCAGCAAGTTCGATTGTGCCGCTTCCAGATTGGACTGAGCCTGAATTGGATCGGCCTGACTGCTGATACCGGCACGGGCACGCAAATTGGCAATTTCTGCAATCCGTCCAATGCCCTGAATCTGTTGCTGGGCAATTTTGGTAATTTCCTGATAACGCTTGATATTGACAATCGCATCTGCCACTTCAAAAGCCACCTGATCCAGACTGACCAGCACCCTTGCCTGCTCTTCTGCCAATCTGGCTTCCTCGATACTGACATTGGTTTTGATCTTGCCAAAGTCATACAGCATCTGTGTTGCATTTAAGGAAACCACTTGACGTCCACGCTCACCCGAGGTCAGATCACCGGTCCCCAATCCGCCCGATAACTGCGGATAATAGGCTGCTTTTGCCACATCAATATTGGCCGCCTGTGCAGACAAGGTAGAAATACTCTGGCTAATTTCAGGACGTCGCTGAACTGCGGTATGGATCGCTTCCACCACATTCATCTTTTGTGGAATAGGAGCCACGATAGGGCCGGTAGCAGACTGTCCCTGTTGTGGCCGGGTAATCTGTGGCAGTTCAGCTACCTGAGAAGTGTCTAATGAGTAGCGACTGAGTGACGTAATATCAACTGAATGCGCTGACCGTGTTGGCTCTGGTGCAATCAGTTTACTTAAACCGTTTTTAATATTTGCAAAATGGTTTTGCGAAGTTTCTGCATGTGCCAAGGAAATAGATAAAGGCAAAAGAAGACTCATGAAGATCCCCCTTTTTTTATCGGTTTTCCCCCTGAACATTTTTTATGTGCTGTACCCTAAATCGCATAATAATTAATGTTTCGTGTTTTAGCCTAACAATATATCAAATCGTTGTAAAAGATACTTTTTTAACGTTGATTTGATGAAAAAAAAACCCTCATCCGACAATTGGTGCCGTGATGTGGGTATCTTACAGACATAAAAGCTGTTTATACGGTAAAATCATCACCTAAATAAACTTTTCTTACTGTTTCATTGGCCAGAATTTCAGCTGGCGTACCTTCAGCAAGCAATGCCCCCTCACTCACAATATAAGCATGCTCACAAATCGCCAGCGTTTCACGCACGTTATGATCGGTAATCAGTACCCCAATTCCGCGATCTTTCAAAGTGGTGATGATATCTTTAATATCACCAACCGAGATCGGGTCGACACCAGCAAAAGGTTCATCGAGTAACATAAATTTTGGATCTGCCGCCAATGCACGAGCAATCTCGGCACGGCGTCGCTCACCACCAGAAACACTCATTCCTAAAGAATCTTTGATATGAGTGATTTTAAAGTCGGCCAAAAGTTCCGCCAGACGTTGCTGACGCTGAGCCTTGGTCAAATCCTTGCGGGTTTCCAGAATCGCCATAATATTTTGTGAAATTGTCAGCTTGCGGAAAATCGATGCTTCTTGCGGCAAATAGCCAATTCCCTTGCGTGCCCGTTCATGCATGGCCAGATCAGAAAGATCCAGATCATCCAGATAGATTTCACCTTTATCCATACGTACCAGACCGACGACCATATAGAAGCTGGTGGTTTTACCTGCACCATTAGGTCCGAGCAATCCGACAATCTGGCCACTTTCCATACTAAAAGACACATCTTTCACCACCCAGCGCTTATTATAATTTTTCGCCAGATGTTTGATGGTCAAGGTTTGAACTTGCTGCGATTGTTCCATTAATCACGTGCTCCTGGAAAGGATTGTGAAGCTGATGGTGGAATCACAATTTTTACGCGACCTTCAGCTGAACCGGTTTTATTCGGTGTACCAATCGCTTCAACATCACCTTTATTCATACTATATTTTAAAGTCGCACCACGAATACTGGCCCCATCCTGCTGCAATAAGGCATTACCAGACAGGGTAATAATTCCGGTTTCAGCATTGTAGACAATTTTCTGAGCCTGACCTTTGGTCAGACCTTTGGAGGCATCTACTTTTTGCTGGAACTGTGTCGGGCTACCGGTAGCCGTGATCAGGCTAATCTGGCGCTTATTGTTCAGATTGGCCACAATTGAATTGGCTTGTAGCTTCATGGTGCCCTGTTCAATGATGACATTGCCAGAATAGGTCGTCACCCCAGTACGCTCATTAAAAGTCGCGCGATCCGCCAGTAAAGTGATCGGCTGGTTACGGTCAGATGGCAAGGCAAAGGCCGCGATTGAAGCAAGTCCAATCACAGTCGCCAGCGCAGTGCGCTTCAGGAAAGTGTGCATCATTTTGACTTTAGGAATTTGGTTCATACTTTCCTCGAATATTAAAGAATTCGTATTGACCATCATTAAGATTGGCTTTAAGACCCTGGCTGATAAATTCAGCCTGTGGAGACTCCACGATCACCGTTTTATCAGTTTCAATTTCACGTGTTTTTGGAAAAGCCGTCAGCTCCTCAGTACGGAACTCTAACTGTCCATTTTGCATGATTTTGGTGGCAAGCACTTCTTGAGAGAGTACAACTTTTGTATTGTCATCATAGCCATGCGCCATTTTGGCAGAGAAAGTCGCATCGACTTGAGCATTGTCATAGGTCGAAGCTTGCAGATTTTCCAGCTTGGAGGTCTGTTGCTGCAAGTTCTGCTCAAGTCGATCCACTTGGGCGCGAACCGATAACATGCCTGATTCATCTGTCTGGGTTAAGTTAATATCTTGAGCGGAATAGGTCATGCTGCGCGCGGAGTCCGTCTGCAGCTTATTGCCCTTGCCACTGTAATAATAATAACCACCACTTATTGCGGCAATCATCACAGCCGTAATATATAAAACTTTAGTATCCATAAGCGGTGTACTTAATCCAAAAGATATGACTTATTAATAAGGCGCACGAGTATATTTTTCAAGTAACTCTTGGTATACGCCTTTGGACATCAGCAGCATATCGCAGATTTCACGTACTGCACCACGGCCACCCAGCGCCTGAGTCACCAGGTCTGCACGGCGACGAACTTCGACATGACCATTTGGTACGGTCACTTTCATGCCAGCAATGGCAAAAGCAGACAGATCAGGCCAGTCATCGCCCATATATAAGCAGTCTTCAGGGTCGATATTGAGCTGTGCACATGCTTCGCGTAGTGCTGTGCCTTTATCTTCACGGCCCTGATAGACCAGATCCACACCCAGATCCGACATTCGTTTTTCGACAATATTACTTTTACGGCCAGTGATAATAATCACCTTGATTCCAGCCTGCTGAACCAGTTTCATACCCAGACCATCGCGGATATCGAATGATTTGATTTCATCACCAGTATTGGTCAGCGTTACAAAACCGTCACTTAAAATACCATCTACATCAAGCACTAATGCTGCAATATGACGTGCCTGCTCTAATAATACATAAGATGCCATTTATTAATTTACCCCAGCCTGAATCAGGTCATGCATACTAATCACACCAATCACTTTATTGGCCTCATCAACCACTACAAACTGGTTGATTTTACGTTCATTCATACGTTCCAGCGCCACGACTGCACGTGCTTCCTGAGAAATCGTAAGCGGATTCTTGGTCATCACGTCCTGAATTGCCAGATTGACATCAAAACCTTGCTGTTTATCAATTAAACGACGCAAGTCACCATCGGTAAAAATTCCCAGCAAGACATCATTTGCATCTACGACCGTGGTCAATCCCAGACGTTTGTTGGAAATTTCATACAATACTTTGTTCATGGCGGTATCTGGTGAAACTTTAGGTAAATCATCACCCGTACGCATCAGATGTTTTACATGTAATAACAGGCGCTTACCCAAAGCTCCGGCGGGATGCGAGCGGGCGAAATCATCTGAAGTAAAACCACGCGCATCCAGTAACGCCACCGCCAAAGCATCGCCTAAGGCCAAGGTGGCAGTCGTTGATGAGGTGGGTGCCAACCCGAGCGGACAGGCTTCCTGAATATTACCCAGGGTCAAAGCCACATCGGCATTTTGTGGCATTGGGCCACGCTCATCGCCGCTAATGGTAATTAAAGGAATTTCAAGATGTTTGATGAGTGGCATCAGCATCATGATCTCATCACTCTTGCCTGAGTTTGAAATCGCAATCAGCACATCACCCGCGACCAGCATGCCCAAGTCGCCATGACCGGCTTCACCCGGATGCATAAAGAATGAGGGTGTTCCGGTCGAAGCAAAGGTCGCCGCCATTTTACGGCCAATATGACCTGATTTGCCCATTCCGGTAATTACCAGACGACCAGTACACTGTAGAATAATTTCACAGGCCCGGCTAAAACGGCCATCAATCTGTGTGGCTAAAATCTGTAATGCATTTTCTTCGATGCGCAGTGTTTCAAGTGCGACTTTCTGAAAATCGAGTTGATTCGCTGTTTTTTGTGAATTCAAAGCCTGTTTACCTACGTTAAGGACAGAGAAAAACTCTCATTTGATGGGCACAATTTTCGCAATTTTAGCATAGCTATGCAATTGCAAGCTTTCTAAATGTAGAAGATTCGACAGATTTTTAATATATCTTGATTGTATGTGACTTACGCAGTCTGGTATCTCCACCTCTACATTTACTTCATTTTTGACGCTGTAAAATATGCTTGTTTTTTATTTTCTATCGACACACGCCTACTCTCTCCTCAATAAGTTGGGTTCAAATGAGATCATACTCACGCCAATACCACCTAATCTCCCTGGCAAACACTAGTTCTGTAAAGCTGAGCTCAATATTCTGACTTCCGTCCAAGAATCACCTTTTTATCAATCAGTATCTCTGCCTAACTATGCTAAATATCTGAGGCTTTTTACGCTTTTGTCTTTATGAATAATTATGCTTAGGTTAAGATGATTCATCCTTTTATTTGAAGTCTTTTGAACAGCTATGCAACCATTTGTTCTATATAACTCAGAGCAACGCAAAAAAGTAGAATTCGTACCTCGTGTTGAAGGTCAAATTGATTTGTATGTCTGTGGTATGACCGTCTATGACTACTGTCATATTGGACACGCACGTACAGTGGTTGCATTTGACTATATTATCCGTTTCCTGCGCAGCCAAGGCTGGAAAGTCAAATACGTGCGCAATATTACCGATATTGATGACAAAATTATTAAACGTGCCAATGAAAATGGCGAAAGTATCTCTGAGTTGACCGGCCGCTTTATTGATGCGATGAATGAAGACTTTGCCAAACTAGGCTGTCTCCCGCCTGATGCTGCGCCTAAAGCCACAGACTATATTGACCAAATGCAAGATATGATTGGCAATCTGGTCGACAAAGGCACGGCATATCCATCTAATAATGGCGATGTCTATTTTGAAGTCGAGAAATTTGCCAAATATGGCCGTCTTTCTGGTCGCAAGTTAGAAGATATGCAAGCTGGAGCTTCTGAACGTGTTGATGTCGAAGTTCAAAAGAAACATCCATTTGACTTTGTCCTCTGGAAACACGCCAAAGAAAATGAACCTGCATGGCCTTCACCTTGGGGTAATGGCCGCCCGGGTTGGCATATTGAATGTTCAGCGATGTCGACCTGCTGCCTGGGCAATCATTTCGACATTCATGGCGGCGGTGCCGATTTGACCTTCCCGCATCATGAAAATGAGATTGCACAATCTGAAGCAGCAACCGGTGAACAATATGTGAATTACTGGATGCATGCCGGATTCATTAATGTCGATGGCGAGAAAATGTCGAAGTCTTTAGGCAATTTCTTCACCATTCGCGACGTGATCGAAAAGTTCCATCCGGAAGTGGTGCGTTACTTTATTGTGTCTTCACACTATCGCAGTCCGGTGAACTATTCGGATGTTGCCTTAAAAGAAGCGAAAAATACTTTGTCTCGTTTCTACCATTCATTTAAAACCTATCAGGCGGTTTATGGCGATCATCTGGTGGAAACCTTGGATGATGCTTTGGTTGAACGTTTTAATGCCGCCATGCGTGATGATTTCAATACACCTGAAGCGATTGCAGTGCTATTTGAAATTAACAAAGAACTGAATCGTGCCGTGAAAGAAGAAAATGCGGAACAGGCAGCAATCTACTACGCAACTTTACGCCATCTGACCAATATTCTCGGTCTGGTACAACAAGATGCAGATGAATTTCTCAAATCTGATATTGGTCAGGAAGCCCTAGGATTATCACCTGAACAAATTGAAGGTTTAATTCAACAGCGTCAAGATGCCAAAAAAGCCAAAGAATTTTCGCGTGCGGATGAAATCCGCCAATCTTTACTTGATCAAGGTGTTGTTCTTGAAGATACCCGTCAAGGTACGGTTTGGCGCCGTGCTGATTAATTAATCAAACAGATTTATAGAGAGTTGACACTGCTGTGGAATTCTCTATAATTCATCTCATTGCGGGAATAGCTCAGTTGGTAGAGCATAACCTTGCCAAGGTTGGGGTCGGGAGTTCGAGTCTCCTTTCCCGCTCCAGAATACGAAAAGCCCTTATCGAAAGATAAGGGCTTTTTTATTGTGTTTAAAAAAATTCATTAATAAAAAGCATATCTCAAATCACTTATTCATCCTCTTTCACCCTGACATTTTTTGGGTTATTCACAACAAAGTGCTATTGTAAAAAAACTTCAAAACTTTCAATTCCTTTAATTACGATATCATTTCATGACTTATAAATTGAATGCCCGTCATCTGGTTTTAGACTTGTTATATGCGTCTCAAAATTCTACTGCCAGCATTAAACAGATGCTATGTGCAGCAGACTTATTAAGCATTTCTCACAATAGTTTGCGAGTTGCTGTAGCCCGATTGAATCAGGAAAATATCATTCAAGCTGTAGAGCGCGGCGTGTATCAATTGCTAGAAAAAAAATTTGATACTTCTTTTATCAGTTTAAACAAGCATCCCAATATGCAAATGGCGACCGCGTGGAATGGAAAATATGTACTGGTTTATACCGGTGCTTTGGGACGTGTAGATCGCACTGCATTATCCAAACGGGAAAAAGCACTAGGTTATTATGGCTTTCAGGAAATGGAGCAGAATGTTTTTATTCGTCCAGACAACTTAATGCTGAGCTTAACCGAATTAAAAACGGCTGCAATCCAGTTTGGATTAGATCCAGATGCACGTTTTTTTCAAGTCAGTGAGATAGATCAGGAAATAGATGTCAGTGCACTTTGGGATGTTCAAGCCTTACATCAAACTTATCTGGAGGTGAATCAAGACATTCATCAATGGTTTGATTACTCTCAAAGCTTGCCTTTATCTGATGCAGCAAAAACCGCCTTCTATCTCGGTAAATCTGCCTTATTTAGTTTACGTGCCGATCCCCTACTTCCTGCAGAATGGATAGAAGCCGAAGCTCGGCAACAATTTGAGCGGGCGGTTCGTAAAATAGAAAAACAGGGGCAATTTTTATGGCAGCAATATTTTAACAATCAGGGTGTATAATTTATTTCATATTTATTCACAAAAATAAATTGACTGTAATATTTAGGACAAATATATTGAAAGTAATGATAAGAACGCTATAGGCAAAACAATGAACACTAAGCTCAGTGTCACCGAATTTTTTAGCCGCGAAGAAATTAAAGAACTCACCACGACTTCTGACTTACATGGTGCTTGGTCTATAGCTTCAACTTGGGCTGTGATTGTGATGACCTTCGGTACAGTGGCCTATAGCTGGGAATATTTGCCCATTTGGGGAAAGGTTTTAATGTGTGCAGTGGCATTGGCGATTTTGGCAGGTCGTCAGCTGGCCATGGCGATTTTGATGCACGATGCCTCACACCATAGCCTGTTTAAAACCAAATGGCTAAATACACATTTGACCGATTGGCTGTGTGCACGCCCAATCTGGAATGAGGTCAGCAAATATCGTCCTTATCACTTGAAACATCATGCTAAAACCTCTCAACCAGACGACCCGGATTTAGGCCTGGTGAAAAACTTCCCCATTACTCAAAGCTCATTATTCCGAAAATTCTTTCGCGACTTAAACGGGCAATCTGGATTGAAATTTCTGGCAGGTCGGGTATTGATGGATTTGGAGCTTCTGGAATGGAGTGTGTCCAACGATCCCAAACCTATTCCACGTGGCGATCGTAGCAAGGTAGATTTGGCCAAAAATCTGCTGAAAAACAGTTCCGGTATGCTGCTCGCGAATGCCACGATTTTCTCTGTGCTTTGGGCCAGTGGCCATCCTAAGCTGTATTTGCTATGGCCTTTGGCTTATATCACACCATTTCCTTTATTTATTCGTATCCGGGCAATGGCTGAACATGCCGGTCTGCAAACCAGTCATTCTGCCCTAAGCAACACCCGTACCACCCGAGCAGGTTATCTGGCACGGGCTTTTGTTGCACCGATTCATGTGAACTATCATATTGAACATCATTTAATGGCATCTGTTCCGCATCAAAATCTACCCAAGATGCACCGGATGTTAAGGGAGCGCAATTATGTGGATGCTCCACCAAGTTATTTGAAGGTCATCCGCTCACTGTTAAAAAATGATTAAGCACTCCAATGCTCAAGTGGTGTGCTTTAATGCTGATGTGGTTCGGTATGTGAATGCCGATGAGGAAACTGCTCGCGCTGTTCTGGCAAGCAGTCTTCTGCCTCAATCTGTAAGGTCATTTCGGTAATATGATGCTGATGGCTTAACATCTCAAAAGCCTGATGATGCAGCTTTTTATAATCGACATGCGGCGCGACCAGATGTACCGTCAGCATGACTTTCTTCGAGGTAATCGCCCAGACTTTAAGCTGATGAATATCTTGTACGCCTTCGAGTGCTAAAAGATCATGACGCAGTTTTTCAATATCAATTTCATCCGGTACACCTTCCAGCAGAATATTGATGCTCTGTTTCAGTAAAATCCAGGTACGTGGCAAAACCCAAAATCCGATCAAGACTGCAATCAGTGTATCTACCCACATCCAGCCGGTAAAATAAATCACCAGCGCCCCGATTATAACACCGACTGAACCCAGCGCATCACTCAGTACTTCCAGATAAGCGCCTTTGATATTCAGACTTTCCTGACTGCTCGATACCAGAATTTTCATCGATATCAGGTTAATGACGAGTCCTAAACTTGCCACAATCATCATCGCCAGACTCTGGATTTCAGCAGGATTACTTAAACGTTGATAGGCTTCGAATAAAATATACATCGCCACCACAAAGAGCATTAAGGCATTAAACAAGGCCGCCAGAATTTCAAAGCGTTGATAGCCAAACGTGCGTTTGTTATCTGCCGGTTTTTGCCCAATCTTGATAGCCACCAGTGCAATCGCCAGTGCCGCAGCATCAGTAAACATATGTGCGGCATCAGAAAGCAAGGCCAGACTTTGAGTCAAAAAACCGGCAATCACTTCCACAATTAAAAAAGTCGTGGTTAATGCCAACGCTATTGATAATTTTTTGGCATTTTTTGCAGTCACAGTGACATGACTATGTTCATGATGATGTGAATTCCCCACCGGCCACTACCTCCTTCTTATTCAACGAGGACTGTATCCTCAGCATCTTTTCAAGTTTTGTTCTGATTCATATTACGCTTGAGTTTTATCTATTTAAGTAGATTTTTTTATGAACTGTTTTATCAGTCGGCATTAAATTAAAGTTTTAGCTTTTTCGTGTTCTGCCAGCCAGGCCTGTACCGAAGCCCGCCTAAAATTACGCTCGATATATTCTATTATTTTCACAGGAAGTTTCACCTGATGGCTCAGCAAACGATGCAACATAAAGGCCAGATCAAAGTCTGCAATTGACCAGTGTTCAGCCAACCATATGTCCTCTAGCATATGTTCTGCCACATTTAACAATCGCTGAATTTCTTCAGTGATCGAAGCTGTAAGAGGTGTAGATATTTTTGGTGGATGAAATACCGAATCGGAAGGCATTTGCTGACGGATTTGCATAAAATCGCTTTTGACCAAGGCTTGTATGGCGCGACATTTGGCTCTGGCCTGAATTTCCTTTGGATATAAGGCCGGATAACTTGGAGCTGGAAAGGCATCTTCCAAGTATTCAGTGATTACCCATGATTCAAACAGGCTAAAGTTATCTACTATTACACACGGAACTTTAGCACTTGGACAAATGGCTTGATAAGTCGCAGATTTCTGTTGCTGCTGATCTAAATCAATCACAATTTCCTGAAAATCTAAACCCTTTTCTTTTAAGGCAACATAAACCGACATGGCATAAGGGCTGATTCTATTTTTATCGACATATAAACGTATATTTTGCATATCCTTGTTCCTGATAGACTTGTTGTTTTTATTCAGTACGGCAGTCTTACTCTACTCTCTTTCCTATACAAAAGAAAAAATGAACTGCTTCATGTAGCGATCACCCGAAAATGTTTAGAAACTTTCTGATAGCGCAGCGATGTTCATTGCTTTCTATTTTGCACAGGATCGGTAGATAAACCTTTTATTTTGCTTTTGATTCACGTTAAATTAAATCATTCTCTTGATATCAAAAAACTATGCTGAACTTAGCCCACCTCTCCGATACCGTGTATGCCATTCAACATCTGGCTTTTGAAGACTTAGGCGCTTGGGAAGATATTTTTTATCAGCTCGGCTTACGTGTGCGTTATTTCGAAGCTGGCATCGATGATCTTACCAAGGCTTTTAAACATCCTGGATTAACAATTATTCTCGGTGGCCCGATTGCAGTCTATGAAACTGAGGATTACCCTTTCTTACAACAAGAAATAGACTTACTTAAAGTTCGACTGGAAAAGAATTTACCGACTTTAGGCATCTGTTTAGGTGCGCAGTTAATTGCTGCTGCATTGAATGCTAAAGTCTACCCCGGAGATGTGAAGGAAATTGGCTGGTCTAAACTCAGTCTTGCTTCTATTGAAAACAATCCACTAAAAGCTCTGGAGGATATTGACGTCCTGCATTGGCATGGTGATACCTTTGACCTACCTGAACAGGTAGAATTACTGGCCAGCTCTGATCTTTATCCAAATCAGTCCTTTCGGGTAGGACAGAATATTCTAGCACTACAATTCCATGCTGAAGTGGCCAGTGAAAGTTTAGAGAAATGGCTGATTGGCCATAGCTGTGAATTGAGTCAGGCTAAAATTGATATTCCTGCACTACGCGCTGCCAATCTTCAGTTTGCGCCTGTACTGGAAACTACCTCGCAAACTGTACTAGAGCAATATCTGGCGCAATTAAATATCGTATCCTAGTCTCAGATACATTCCAGGCTAAACTCTTCCTCTCGACTGTAGAAACATTATGAGCGCATTATTCGGCATTGCCGTGATTCATTTTTTTGCCCTGATTAGTCCAGGGCCGGACTTTTTTTTGTCACCCAAAGTGCCATCCGGCAGTCCAGAAAGCATGCTTTATGTGCAGCCCTCGGCATTTCATTGAGCATTCTGGTCTGGTCAATTTGCGCACTTGGCGGCCTGCATTTTTTATTTCAGAAAATGGTCTGGTTACAGCAGGTCTTAATGCTATTGGGTGGATTATATCTGCTCTATCTGGGCAGTTTGATGTTGAAGTCGAGCTTTAAGACACCTCTACCGTTAACAAATTCGAAAGCAGAAGCTCTTTCTATCGTTCAGCCGTCGTATCTTAAGTTATTGCTGCAAGGTTTTTTCACCAACATGGCCAACCCCAAAGCCCTGATTTACTTTAGCAGTGTATTTGCATTGGCGATTAGCCCTAATGCAAAACTATCAGAACAGTCTTCTCTTTTAGCTCTGGTCTTTATCGAAAGTTTGCTCTGGTTTACGGTTGTAGCCATTATTTTTTCAATGCCGAAAATGACGACTTATTATCAAAAATTTGCCAAATGGATTGATGGAGTTACAGGCGGGATCTTTATCAGTTTTGGCTGTCTGCTGATTCTGAATCGTGATTAGATCTAAGTCATTTTATTCGATAAAAAAGCACCTGAATCAGGTGCTTTTTCATACTATCCATACAGAGAATCTTATTTCTTTGTAGGCGCAGGTACAGTGGCTTCAGTGGTAATCTGAACAGTAATTTTATCACCCACACTCGGTACGTTTGCTCCTAAACCAAATGCAGAGCGGTCAAATGAAGTGGTTGCATTGAAACCAATTGCTGGAACTTTCATCATTGGATGTTCAGCCTGTTTGTTTAAAACAGCATCCAATACCACAGGTTTGGTCACGCCTTTAATAGTTAAGTCACCAGTAATTTTGAAGTTCTTTTTGTTCTGCGTTTCTACTTTGGTACTTTTAAAGCTGATGTTTGGATATTTTGCTGCATCAAAGAAATCGGCTTTCTTTAAGTGATCATCTAAAGCTGTCACGTTGGTATTAATACTGGATACTGGAATTGTCACATGCACAGCTGACTTTGCCGGTTGTTCATTGTCTACCACGATTTTGCCCTGAATATCAGAGAAATTACCAGATGGCGTAGAAAAACCGAAATGATCCCAGCTAAATACGGCTGCAGTATGGGTCGGGTCAATTGTATAGGTTACTGGTTTTGCAATAGAAAATGTTGCTACAGATGAAACCGCTAAGCCTAATACTAATGTTTTGAAATTCATGTTTTTATCTCTCGTTTTGGATGTTATTCAGTGTATAGAATTCAGAAATATTTACAGCTCTAAAGATAAAACGTTTTGTTGCAGCGATGAAACGATAAATTTGTAAGTTATTTTTTAAATTTCTATTATTAATCCATACGGTATTGGATAAATCCGGTCTTTTTGGCCACTTTATCATAGAGCATTTGTGCCTGACGATTTGATTCATGCGTAAGCCAGTAAACGCGGTCACAATTACGCTGTTCTGCCACCTGATAAACCTGTTCAATCAACTTGCAAGCGATACCTTGACCTCGATACTGCGAAGGCACAAATAAATCCTGCAAATAAGCATAAGGTCGTAGCGTCCAACTGCTGTCATGCTCGACCACATGTACAATGCCCACCACTTTTTCATCAAGCAATGCGGCAAAGCCATACATCGAATCTAGCTCAGTACTGTGTAATTTCGCCCAGGTATTTTCACTGACCTCATCACAGATCTTCGCATGATAAAAAGCCTGATATTCTTGCCATAAAGGCAGCCATTGGTACTGTGATATTTGCTCTAAAGATTTGATCTGAATCTGGGAATTTATTTTCATGTTTACCAACTTCTTTTGCCTATTTCATCAAAATAAACCGTTTCGATAGGGTGCTGAGTTCTATAGCGAGTTACAAGCTTATCTTTATCTCATCTGGTTTTGATAAGCAACTTCCAGACAAAAATCATCTGGCATAAAAAAAGCCCCAATCAGGGACTTTTTAGTATTTTAGCTTTACAGTTTTTCAACCAGAATACGATCAACCTGTTTTAGGCCAGTCGTCTTTTCATGGTTTTTACGGCGGACTTTGATGACTTTTTCTTCCGCGAGTTCTTGTAGCATTAACTCAACCGCCATCATGGCCTCAAGAGGTAGATCCTGCCCGATCCATTTCTGTTCGCCTGCATCCATCAGAGTAATTTCTTCGCTAATTTGCTCGTACAAGCTCATGTTCATCTCACTTTTTGCATTCAATTATCAAGAGAACTCTTCAACTCTTGTCACATGAAAACAGAGCTAAAAAGACCAAAAAACAAAAAGACGCCCCAAAACTGGGACGCCATTTTAAACTTTTAAAGGGCTGATTAAGCAGTAATTTCTTTTACTGCTGCAACAACGGCTTCAGTGGTAATACCAAAGTGCTGGAACAAGTCTTTTGCAGGTGCAGATTCACCATAAGTACTCATACCAATCACGCGACCATCTAGACCAACGAATTTCCACCAATAATCTACATGCGCTGCTTCAACCGCAACACGCGCACGAATATTGGATGGAAGAACCGCTTCACGGTACGCTGCATCTTGCTTCATGAATTCTTCAGCACATGGCATAGACACGACACGCACGCCCTCAAGCTGTGCATAAGCTTCCATTGCCAAAGCAACCTCTGAACCTGTTGCAATAATAATCGCTTTTAATTCGCCTTTTTCTTCAGCCAATACATAACCACCTTTCGCAGCGTTCTCAATTTGTGTTTGAGTACGGGTTTGGAAAGCTAGATTTTGACGAGAGAAGATTAACGCTGTCGGACCCTCAGAACGAGTCAATGCAGACTTCCAAGAAATTGCGGCTTCAACGGTATCACATGGACGCCAGGTATTCAGGTTTGGTGTACCACGTAAAGATGCAATTTGCTCGATTGGCTGATGCGTAGGACCATCTTCACCTAGACCAATAGAGTCATGTGTGTACACATGAATCACACGTTGCTTCATCAAGGCAGACATACGTACCGCATTACGTGCATATTCCATAAACATCAGGAATGTAGCCACATAAGGAATGAAACCGCCATGCAGCGCAACACCATTGGCGATTGCAGTCATACCGAATTCACGCACGCCATAATGTACGTAGTTACCCGCTGCATTGTCTTGTACACCTTGCGCACCTTTCCACAGCGTCAGGTTAGAACCAGCCAAGTCCGCAGAACCGCCTAGCACTTCTGGCAATAATGGAACCAGTGCTTGCAATGCATTTTGGCTTGCTTTACGTGTCGCAATCGTTTCAGCTTTAGCATTCACTTCAGCGATATAGGCATCTGCTTTTGCAACGAAGTCTGCTGGCAAATCACCTGACATACGGCGTTTTAGCTCTGCCGCTTCAGTCGGATATTTTGCAGCATAGGCAGCAAATGTTTCATTCCACGCTGCTTCAGTTTTAGCGCCCTTGTCTTTGGCATCCCAAGCTGCATACACATCTTCAGGAATAACAAATGCTTCGTCAGTCCAGCCTAACGCTGCACGCGTCAAGACAATTTCATCATGCCCGAGTGGCGCACCATGGCTGTCTTCTTTACCTTGCTTGTTTGGTGAACCCAAACCAATCACTGTTTTACAAATAATGATGGTTGGCTTAGCAGTTTCAGCTTTAGCTGCTAAAGTTGCAGCACGAAGCGCTTCGCTATCATGACCATCTACTTTAAGTACTTGCCAACCGTAAGCCAAGAAGCGTTGTTCGGTGTCGTCAGAGAACCAGCCTTCAACTTCACCATCAATCGAGATGCCATTGTCGTCATAATAAGCAATTAACTTACCAAGACCTAAGGTACCTGCCAATGAACACACTTCATGTGAAATACCTTCCATCAGGCAGCCATCGCCCAGGAAGCAGTAAGTAAAGTGATCCACAACCTGGAGGTCATCTTTATTAAATTGTGCGGCTAAGGTTTTTTCAGCCAGCGCAAAACCAACAGCATTGGCGATCCCTTGACCTAGAGGACCAGTCGTCGTTTCAATCCCGGGTGCATAACCCAATTCCGGGTGACCAGGTGTTTTAGAATGAAGTTGACGGAATGCTTTTAGATCTTCAATCGAAAGATCGTAGCCCGTTAAATGAAGCAGTGCATATTGAAGCATAGAGCCATGACCATTTGACAATACAAAACGGTCACGGTTAGCCCAATTCGGGTTGGTCGGGTTGTGGTTCAGGAATTCACGCCAAACCACATCAGCGATATCTGCCATCCCCATTGGAGCACCTGGATGTCCTGAGTTTGCTTTTTGCACAGCATCCATTGCCAATACACGAATTGCGTTTGCAATACGACGTTCATTAAGCGGGGTTGTCATAAATCAGAGTCCAAAATATTCAGAAATAGGAAATGATGAAAAGACTTTCAAAACTATGGTCTATTGTCTTAAAAAAACAGCGAGGGGTAAAGACTAAGCAACAACATTTATCAGTTTATTAGTCTTGTATTTCCTTATCGGGTAATTATTCCACATTTTTCTCTCTAGTTCTGTTTTCTCTGGTCACTTTTGCGATGGATTTATTAGACATGATAGTTAGCATATTGTTGTCTGATTGAGCTTTTCAACCCTGCATTTTTTAGAATTGACTGTTATTTCGTTTTTAATCTAAAGTCGGCTCCATCCGTTTAAAGAGAGATGTGTCATATAATTTTCTCGTCGATGATGAAGAGCATTGATGATTCATTCTTATCAATAGATCGATCAACTATGTATTTTTTAGATGAAAAGCTTACATCTATTTAGGCTCAATCATAAGCAGCAAGCGTGCTTAGCGCCCCTGGCAGCTTTTAGGTAAATAGCGCTGATAAATATCAGTCGAGAAGCATTTTCCCGTATAGACATCAAATGCAATTGATTTACCCCGAATCGCTGCATCTAGGCCTTGCTGTCGCAGCTTAAACTCAATTCGGCATGTCGCATTAATCACCACTTTTTCGATATATCGTGTATTCCCCCCAATCTCGCGTCCAGCATCACAATGCTGACCTGAGGCAATGAACTGAGTTCGATATGTGCCAGCCTGCTCAAACACTTCAGCCAGTTGAGCACGTACCACATAGCCCTGATAGCTCATAAACGCCATGGTGGCTAAAATCGCTATCATCGTCAGTACAATCATCACCTCAATTAAGGTAAATGCCTTTTGATACATCATGACTTATCTCCGTACAGCCTTACTTCAAGAAGCCCATACAAAAAGAATCTTGGCCATGCTTAACCGGCCAGTAGTGAAACCTTAGGCCTAATATGCAGAGAAGCCGATGCAACCACAATACAGCTAGTCGAATCATGTTGAATCACATGCGAGCGTATTAATGTAATGATCACTTTCCTGAAAATTGCTCAGATTTTAGCTTTATATTTTTCCAATCAGCGATCTTTTAAAATTTATTCGAGAATATAACTGTTTAATTTTGCTACATCTGGGAAAATCCGGATTAATTTGTCGCTCCTTGCCAAATCAGCAATGACGGTTAAATCGACATATCAATTTTTTTAATTCTATTAATCAATTAAAAACACAATAATTTGAAACAATTTCGACCAATTTTGTCGTGTTAAGCTAGTCCTAGAGCGCAACTCGATGTAACATATCGGGTCTTTAAAATTAACTGTGATAGGACTATGCGCGAGTACGCTGTATTTACTTCGGAATCTGTAAGCGAAGGCCATCCAGATAAAATGGCTGACCAAATCAGTGACGCTATTTTGGATGCAATCTTAAAAGAAGACCCTTATGCACGGGTTGCTTGTGAAACGCTTGTAAAAACAGGTGCGGTTGTACTTGCCGGTGAAATCACAACGACGGCCAATATCGATTTTGAAGCGGTAGTACGCCATACCGTGAACGGTATTGGTTATCACCATTCTGATCTGGGTTTTGATGGTTCGACCTGTGCCGTAATCAACATGATTGGCAAACAGTCACCTGAAATTGCTCAGGGTGTAGACCGTCAGAAACCTGAAGATCAAGGTGCCGGCGACCAAGGTTTGATGTTTGGTTATGCCAGCCGTGAAACTGACGTTTTAATGCCTGCGCCAATTACCTATGCACATCGCTTAATGGAAAAACAAGCAGAGCTTCGTCGTAATGGAACTTTGCCTTGGTTACGCCCAGATGCGAAAAGCCAAGTGACCTTTGCTTATGAAAATGGCAAACCTGTTCGTTTAGATGCTGTGGTTTTGTCGACTCAACACGATCCTGAAATTTCACAAGCCAATCTTAAAGAAGCTGTGATTGAAGAAATCGTGAAGAAAATCATTCCTGCCGATATGTTCCATGCAGAGACCAAATTCCACATCAACCCAACGGGTATGTTCGTGATTGGCGGCCCTGTCGGTGACTGTGGTTTGACTGGTCGTAAAATTATCGTAGATACCTACGGTGGTATGGCGCGTCATGGCGGTGGTGCTTTCTCTGGTAAAGATCCATCTAAGGTTGACCGTTCTGCTGCCTATGCAGGGCGTTATGTAGCAAAAAATATCGTTGCGGCTGGTCTTGCAGACAAGTGTGAAATCCAGGTGTCTTATGCGATTGGTGTTGCTGAACCTACTTCAATTTCAATCAACACTTTTAATACTGCAAAAGTATCTGAAGAATTGATTATTGCCTTGGTTCGTGAGCACTTTGACCTACGCCCATATGGCATTACCCGCATGCTGGATCTGATTCAGCCAATGTATAAGCAGACTGCGGCTTATGGTCATTTTGGCCGTGAAGGCTCTGATACGGCCTTTACTTGGGAAAAAACCGACAAAGTGGAAGCGCTTAAAGCCTCTGCTGGTCTCTAATTTTCTCTTTAAAAAGCCCGCACCCTGCGGGCTTTTTTTATGACTGGGATTTTATTGCTTAAAATCATCTTTTTTACACGACTGACAACTTAAATCGCAAGATTAATAATATACCCCGTTCATTTCCATCATCCTTGAATGCTTATTAAATTAGAAATTTTTTAGTTTCTGGATCTGACTCATTTAATACACTTAAAACAACTTATTAAATAAGTCCTGAGCGAGTTAAAGCAGCATAAGTATTGAAAAAAGTTACAGTTAATCAACAAATTTTGATCTATTTTCTAGCATAAACTTTAAGAAATGACTGTTAAATTAGTTGGCAGCTATACAACAACAAGGGATATTACTCGATGAATAAATTAATGATTGCTTTAGGTTTAGTGGCAACTGTTGCCTTGGTCGGCTGTAACAAAGATAAAGCACCTGAAACCGGGGCAACGACAGGTGAGCATTTAGAAAATGCAGCAGATCAAGCCGGTCATGATATGCAGGATGCCAGCCGTGAAGCTGCGGTAGACACTGAAAGAGCCTTGGATAATGCAGCGGAAAATACAGCTCAAGCAGCTGACGAAGCTGCTGCTGCAACGTCTCGAGCAGCAGATGCTACTGCTGAAGCAGCACGAAAAGCCACTGCGGCCACTGCAGCTGCGGTTGAAGAAGGTGCTGGCAATGTTCGAGAAAAAGCTGAAAACTGATTTTAGCTCTCAGTTTAATGCTTAAAAAGCCTGCGATTCAATTTGCAGGCTTTTTTATGTACTTCATTTGAAAACCCAGAAACTCAAAAATGCTCGATACTGATCTATCAGCATAAAACCATACGATTAAATCTGCAATTTATTTAAGCTGCTTAAGTGTAGAGAATTACAGAATAATGAGATGTTCCATTAGATTTATTTTTATAATTCACTCCCACAAATCAGATAAAGTGATAAAACTTATCAACTATAAGAATGACTTAATACTCACTCATTGGCCAAAATGGGCTGCATTTAAGCTGAAATTCAGTAGAATACCAGCCTTTATTTTTAAAATTTAATCTCCCATGTCAGTCATTGCTGCTGCTTCCCAACGGTCGAATATTTCGGTCTGGGTGGCTTTTATTTTACTTGTGATCGGTACAATCGGTGCCTATCAGATCGTTGGCTTAAATCAGGCCTTGTTATTTTTAATCGGTGGTGCGCTAGGCATGACCCTGTACCATGCCTCATTTGGTTTTACCTCGAGTTGGCGCGTCTTTATCAAGGAACGTCGCGGTCGTGGTCTGCGTGCACAAATGATTATGCTCGCTCTAGCAGTATTGTTATTCTTCCCGGCTTTAGGTGCGGGTGAACTGTTTGGCAACCCGGTCACAGGTAACGTCAATCCTGTTTCCATGTCAGTCATGATTGGTGCCTTTATTTTCGGCATCGGCATGCAACTCGGTGGCGGTTGTGCATCGGGTACGCTGTATACCGTTGGTGGTGGTAGTGCACGTATGCTGGTAACACTCTTGTTCTTCTGTATCGGCTCTGTGATTGCAACCTCACACTTAGACTGGTGGTTTGCTTTGCCGCATCTGGAACCTATTTCTCTGGTACAGAGTTTAGGGGTGATGCCTGGATTGCTGCTGAGCTTTGTTATTTTTGCACTGATTGCTGCGGCGACTGTTTATTTCGAAAAGAAACGTCATGGTCGTCTGGAAGTAGAACCAAGCAGTGAGCATCAAGGCTGGAAACGCTTTATTCGTGGTCCATGGCCTCTGATTTGGGGCGGGATTATTCTGACCCTGCTCAACTTTGCGACGTTGGCACTTGCAGGTCGTCCTTGGGGCGTGACTTCTGCCCTGGCAGTTTGGGGTGCAAAAGGCGCCACTTTAGTGGGTGTTGATGTAACTGCATGGGATTATTGGCAGAAAGCTGGCAATGCCAAAGCACTTACAGAGTCGTTGTGGTTTGATATTACCTCGATGATGAACTTTGGCATCATGCTCGGTGCTTTGCTGGCAGCCAGTCTGGCAGGTAAGTTTGCCCCGAATTTCAACATTCCGAAACGCTCGCTCATTGCTGCTGTTGTCGGTGGCATCATGCTCGGCTATGGTGCACGCTTGGCCTATGGTTGTAATATTGGTGCGTATTTCAGTGGCATCGCTTCAGGCAGTTTACATGGCTGGTTATGGCTGGTGTTTGCCTTTATCGGTAATGGTATTGGGGTGAAACTTCGTCCAATCTTCTTCCCGGAAGAAAAACCACAAGCTGAAAAAATTACAGGTTGTTAATCATTTAAATTAAAAAGCCCATCTTAATGATGGGCTTTTTAATCTTTAAGATTTAAAGCGCGGCTTTTAAATTACAACCATAACCCATGGTCTGCTGAACCTGACGATAAGTGGTATAGCGATCCAGAATAAAAGTATAGAAGTGATCGGCATTCGAAAAATTGTCTTTTAGATTTTCATTGGCAGCATTCGGCAATTGGATGCCATCGACCAGTTCCAGATTATAATGCCCCAAACGATACATATCGGCAAAATAAGCATTCATCATATCGCAATAGGCAATTTTACTTGGTTTTAATGCCGTACTGCTGACCAAATGACGGTTTAAAGTTTGCAGATTATTCACATCTAAAGGAAACTGGTGTGAGAAAGCAATACTTTCTAGTTTTTTAAATTTCTGAAAATCCTGAGTCAATTGGCTATTGAGTGCATCAAAACGTTGCTGCAATTCCTGCGCTGTCTGAACCTGATATTTGACTGGATCGACGACCGGTTTTTGTGGCTCTTTCGAGCATGCGGTTAATCCAATGAGCAGCGCCAATGACGTTAGCCATACCTTCATATCTATGCACTCAATCTAAATATAAACGCTTATTATGCCTGAAAGATGCCAGATGTACTGTTTAAAGTGTTTTCTCATTCATATAACGCCAGTAGCGTTTCGGCACATATTGAATATGCAGTTTCATATTGTTACGTGTCTGAATATTCACACTATTAAAATAATCTTTCCAGAGCTGATCATACAGCCATTCATCATCATCCAGTTCGATACTGAATGACTGACTGTGCCCAATCTGGATTTGTGAATCAATTGCTTCAGCATTCATCTCGACCTGATGTACCTGCTCTAAATCATAATAAATCCCATAATTGCGCAGCTCATCATAAATCAGCCAGGATTGATCCTGATAGCGCTCCTGAAAATGTCGGGAAATAATCGGTAGAACATTAAAGTCTGGCTTAACCAGACTCAGGAATAGTCCATCCTTGGCCTTTTTAAAGCGTACAAATGCCTCCATACGGTGCTTTTCCCGTCCGACTTGCTTGGCCCATTGCGACATACCGATAACCGCATGATGACCATAATCTTTATCGACAGGTCGCTGGTTTTTAAATACATAAACCGCGAAATCAAATAGAATCTGAAACGCTGCTTCTTGTTCCGACAGAAAAGTATAGTAAAAGGCACGCAAGCTGCTGGAGGAGACTTTTTGCTTGAGCCCCTGCCAGACCCGCTGTCCATGCTCATCATTAGAGCTAACATAAATAAATTCATCAAACAGGCCATTTTGTGCTTGTGGATTGGCAGTGATGCGGGCATTCAGTTCCTTAAACTCAAAAGCCCGAAATACACAACTGAGCAAGCCGGTCATGCTGCCATCAAAACAGTAACAGGCCATCAGAATGCCAGTCCAAGCTGTGGTGAAAGCTGCTGCTGATATTTAGATTGGCCAGACTGTAAAATTTGCTGACGGATCTGATGCGATTGCTGATCTTTCTTAAATTTTGGCGTATCAGCACAGCGGATAAAATGCTGTGCGCGGTTATATGCCACACCCATGCGTTTTAGCTGATCGATATGAATCTGACCAAAACGGCGTGCCTGTACAATTTTTTTGGCCGAACGTACCCCAATACCCGGTACACGCAAAATTATTTTATAGTCGGCATGGTTAATATCAACTGGAAAAGCTTCAGGATGTCGCAAGGCCCAGCTGAGTTTGGGATCAATATCCAGATCCAGATTCGGATGCTGGTCATCGACAATTTCATCGGCAGAAAATTCATAAAAACGCATTAACCAGTCGGATTGATATAGACGGTTTTCTCTTAATAATGGCGGCGCTGAACCGACAACCGGTAAGGCTTTTTCTTCAGGATTAATCGGAATATAGCCGGAAAAATACACCCGTTTCAGCTTAAATTCCTTGTAATGCCGATCGGCCATTAAAATAATGTCTTGGTCAGTTTCACTATGTGCGCCCACCACCATCTGTGTGGTTTGTCCGGCAGGTACAAATTTTGGCACCGATTTAATCAATTTGCGTTCATCTTTGAGCTGGATCAGTCGATCCCGCACAATCCCCAAATCTTTTTGTACTTCGGCATGGGTTTTTTCAGGCGCAAACTTCTGTAATCCGGCTTCAGTCGGCATTTCCAGATTAATACTCATGCGGTCTACGTATAGTCCGGCTTCGGTAATGATTTCCTGAGATGCACCCGGAATGGTTTTCAAATGAATATAGCCATTAAAGTTTTCTTCTAGTCGCAGTTTTTTCACCACCTGTAGCATCCGCTCCATAGTGTGATCGGCTGATTTAAAAATACCCGAGCTTAAAAACAGACCTTCAATATAATTACGGCGGTAAAAGTTCATGGTCAAATCCACCACTTCCTGCACGGTAAATGCTGCTCGCTTGACGTCATTGGAACGGCGCGAAACACAATAAGAGCAATTAAAAATACAGACATTGGAAAATAGAATTTTCAGCAAGGAAACGCAGCGGCCATCTTCGGTATAGCTATGACAAATACCATTGCCGGTATTTCCTACCCCTTTGTCTTTATTTTTACGATTACTTCCACTGGATGAACAGGACACATCATACTTGGCAGCATCGGCTAAAATTTGCAGTTTTTCACGGATACGATCAGACATGAGCTCAGAAAGATTTGACCAAAATGTTATTATAAAGTCTTCAATTGCAGCGCTATAGTTGATCTGTCTGGCTAGCGACATAGCGTGTCGTGAGAAATGTAAATGACAGCTAAGCAAAGTTTAAGTATTTCAAAATAAAATAACCAATATGATTTGCTTAATTTTGAACTCAAGGGCAAAGTAAAAACATAACAAGGAGCAAATCTATGTCTTTATTAGAAAATCTCGGAATTAAACATCCTATTTTCTTGGCGCCGATGGCAGGTGTCTCTACAGCTGAACTTGCAGCTGAAGTGTCCAATCAAGGCGGCTTGGGTTCACTCGGTTTGGGAGCCAGCAGTATCGAGGCAGCACGACAACAGATTTTAAAAACTCAGGAATTGACAGACTGCCCTTTTCAGGTGAATTTTTTCTGTCATGACAGTGTGCCCCTAGATGAAGCTGTCGCGCAGGCATGGATCGCACAGTTTAAAAATAAATTTATTGAATATGGGGCGCAGCCACCCGAGCATTTAAACTGTATTTATCCGAGCTTTAAAGACAATGATGACTTCCTGAATCTGGTGCTGGAAACCAAACCACGGGCGGTCAGTTTTCATTTTGGCATTCCGCATCCGCATCAGATTCAAGCCTTAAAACAGGCAGGAATTTTAACCATGGTTTCTGCGACCAATTTTGCCGAAGCCAAAGCCATCGAAGCTGCCGGAATTGATATTATTATTGCCCAAGGCATTGAAGCCGGCGGTCATCGTGGAATTTTCAGTACCAAATTCGATGCTTCGGTCAAAACCTCTAATCTGGTGAAACTGATCAAACAGCATTGTTCCCTGCCGATTGTAGCGGCAGGCGGGATTATGGACGGCCAACAGGCAAGACAAATGCTGGATTTCGGTGCCGATGCCGTGCAACTTGGCACTGCATTTGTACAGTGCAAATCGTCCAATGCCAATGAGGCTTATCGTAAAGCCCTGCTTTCCAAGCCACTCACTCAAGTCAGTGCCAGTATTTCCGGTCGCCCTGCTCGTGGAATCATCAACCACTGGCATATGGACGTCGATACACCCGATCGTCTGGATGTGCCGGCTTATCCTTATACCTATGATCTGGCCAAGCAATTACATGCTGCTGCAGCCGAGCATGGTGATCAGGGTTATGGCGCGTTCTGGGCAGGCTCAAATGTGGCACAAATTCGTGAAATGGAAGCATCCGATCTGATCAATCAGCTGGTGCTGGAAATGAAACATCTCTAAAATTTATCAACATTAAAAACCTCTCTAATTAGAGAGGTTTTTTATTCAGTCGGACTTAGCGGGTAAGTCGATGCCAGGCATCTTTGACTGCAAACTTGGCTTCTTCCCAATTTAAGCGGGATTCACCTTTCACCTGTTCCCACTTGGTCCGTAGTTCAGGTTCCGCATGATCAAAATCTGTATCACGATCATACATGGCACGGTTTTCATAACCTACGCGATAAGCGCCCCGATAGTCACGATCATAGTCTAGATCGCTGTAGGTATTCCGCGTTTCATTAAAATACGGGCGATTATGATACTCATCGCGCCAGTAATTATCTTCGGCAATCAAATGGTCGGGATGCTGATAATTATCTGCCTCACTTCGAATTTCTGGATGCTGGTAGTTATCTGCCTGTTTTTGACGATCTGATGTTGCAATATCATTACCGGCAATGCCACCAACCACACCACCGATAATGCCGCCCACCACTGCACCTGGAGGACCACCGACCAGACCTGCAACGGCCCCTACAGCAGCACCACCTACTGTACCCGCACCGGTCGCGGCCAGATTGTCTTTGCCTTCATTCATATCTGGCACATTCGGATTATCTTTTTCAGGAGTATTTAAATCCGGACGTGCATTGGCATCAGTAGGATCTATATTTAAGCCTTCGCTGCGTTCTTGTGGCAATTCCGTTGACGTTTTATGGCTAAATTCTGTGACTGGACGATTGGTATTTGTCATTACAGATCTCCCTTGGTGATGACTACAAACAAGAAGGATCACCTCCTGTTCATATTAGATGAATCCATCATAGAACAAGTTTAAGTAAGCAATGTCCAAGTCCTGTCCGGTTTAAGTCAACAAAATGTTGTGCTATGTATTTGACCGGCTGAAGTGTAAACAGCGTGCTAAAATCGACGCGCTCAAGATAAAAAAGGTAGTATTTCTACACAAAACATATTTCTTGATTACCTCCTACTAGCCTGCCATCATTTGGTCTCTAATAAATTGACCTGTTCGACCTGAACATCACTCATGGTTGAGCCATGTTCAAGTAAAGTATTAAAATAATCTTCTACTACACGATATTGATCAGCTGTATTTTCTACCTGATACATGCCCTGACGAAACTCGTTGCTTGAACGCAGACCTTTGGTATACCAGGCAATATGTTTCCGGGAAATTCGGCAACCGGAATACTCGCCATAAAACTCATATAGCTCAGCCAAATGTCCCAATAGAACATCCTTAACTTCTGTAATACTCGGCGCATCCAGATGTTGGCCAGTTTTTAAATAATGGGCAATTTCACGAAAAATCCAGGGACGACCTTGTGCTGCACGTCCGATCATGATGGCATCTGCACCGGTATAATCCAGTACATATTTGGCTTTTTCAGGACTGTCGATATCTCCGTTGGCAATCACGGGAATATTCAACATGTCTTTTACATCTTTAATGAGGGAATAGCGTGCGGTATTTAAATACATATCTTCACGGGTACGGCCATGTAAAGCCAGCGCCGCAATTCCGGCATCTTCCGCACGTTTTGCCACCCGCATGATATTTTCATGACCATTTAAATACCCCAGACGGGTTTTTAAAGTCACCGGCACATCGACCGCAGCCACGACGGTATCCAAGATACGGGCAACTAAATCTTCATCCTGTAGCAAGGCTGAACCGGCTAATCGATTGCAGACCTTTTTGGCTGGACAGCCCATATTAATATCAACAATTTGTGCACCATTGGCCACCTGATAACGCGCAGCCTCAGCCAGATCTTGTGGATCTGAACCGGCAATCTGGGCTGAGATGGGTGCCAGCTCCCCATCAAAATTGGCACGGTAGAGACTTTTTTTGCTCATACGCAAAGTTTTGTCTGAGGTCATCATTTCACTGACCGCATGACCTGCACCAAAATACTTGCACAAGGTTCTAAACGGACGGTCAGTCACACCTGCCATGGGGGCGACAATCAAATTGTTTGACAGTTGATATGGACCAATATACATATAAATTCATCACTTTTTTGATGGGCATAGTATACTGCATCTGCCTTATTCGCTCATCTTTTCAATTAATTTACCACACCATGAATAAAACTTTTGCTGATTGTTTTTCTGTTAAGTCATTGTCTGTACTTGCACTTTCTCTGGGTCTTGCCGGCTGTGGCAATGGCTCATGGTGGTCAAAAGATGATGAACCGACACTTGAAGTTGAACATATTCGTAAAGCAATTCCGAGTCGGGTAAATCAGCGTGAGTCCTGGGCACAAGATATTTACGACATCACCGAACAGTTGGGTATTCCTCAAACCAAGGAAAATGTCTGCACGATTGTGGCCGTGGTCGATCAGGAATCCAATTTTGTGGCAGACCCTACAGTACCAGGTCTGGGAGAAAAAGCGGTTAAAGAAGTTCAGGATCGTCTTGAAGAAAAATTCAAAGATAAACTCGGACAAGCAATCGGTGGAACAGTTGCGGGATATTTCCAGGAAGTACTCAAGAACCATCCAAGCCCAGAAGATAACTATTTAAGCCAGATGCGCCGGGTAAAAACCGAACGCGAACTGGATGAGTTATATCGTGAAATATTTGACTATATGTCGAAGCATTACCATGTCAGCGCACTGACCGGTGCTGCAAAACTGGTCGGCCAGAACATTGGCGAGAAAATGAATCCGATTACCACTTTGGGTTCAATGCAAGTGCATATTAGTTATGTCAAGGAATATAAACGTCAAGGTGGCAACATCGCAGCCTTACGCTCCGATGTCTATACGCAATATGGCGGCCTATATTACGGGATTCATCGTCTGATGATGTATCCTGCAGATTATGACAAACCGATCTACCGTTTTGCAGACTATAACTCGGGCATGTATTCCAGCCGAAATGCCGCTTTTCAGAGCATGCTCAATGATTTAACTGAAGCTGAACTCGATCTGGATGGCGATTTATTACTCTATAACAAAGATGGCGCGATCCGTTCGCAGAAGAGTCAATCCGAGCGTGAGCTGATCAGTGTATTTGCGAAAAATAATTTTATTATTACCGAACGTCAAATCCGCGCCGATTTAAAGAAAGAAAAAGAGAAAGATTTTGAAGATACCATGACCTATCGTGGGATCAGCAAGCTCTATCAGGAAAAAACAGGCAAAGATCCGATGTATGCAATCATGCCGGAAGTGGTCATTTCTGGACCAAAACTGAGTCGTGATTACAATACCAACTGGTTTGCCACCCGTGTCGATGGTCGATATCAAACATGCATGCGCAAAATCAAACACCTAAAACTCTAGCCTTATTTGATTTTGATGGCACCCTGTATACAGACGACAGTTTTACCGGGTTCATTTTCTATGCCTTGAAAAAACGGCATATTTTAAGACGCGGCATTCGTCTCCTGCCCTGGATTCAGGCCTATTATCTGAAGCTGTACCCTGCCCATGCGATGCGTCCAAAATTGTATGGCAACATGTTTAAGGACAGCGATGCAGAAGAAATTTTACAACTGGCGCAGGACTATGCCCAGCAGCTGGTCTTTAAGTTTAATCCAAAACTGTTGCAGCAACTTCGGCAACATCAGCAACTGGGTCATGAGATCGCGCTGGTTTCAGCATCACTGGATTTATACTTGAAACCGGTCTGTACCTATTTAAATATCGATTTACTGTGTAGCGAAGTTGAAATCAAAGCTGGAAAAATAACAGGATTTTATCAGACTCCAGATTGTAGTAATGCGCAGAAGAAACTGAGAATTTTAGAAAAATATCGTCTGGAAGATTATGCTGAAATTTATGCCTATGGTAACAGCGAAGAAGATCAGGAAATGCTGAGTTTGGCACATCAACGCTATCTGGAAGGACAAGATCAGCAATTGCCAAAAATTAATCTACCATCCGATTCAATGACATATTAGGGCTTTAAAATTTCCGTTTTATTGATACGCCATAATAATCTTTAACAAGCACTTAAATGACAGATGAGTTGTCGCTCAATGATACTTTTAAGGCAGATCTGATGACTGAATCATCCAGACTTTTTTGTTTAAATATAAGCTTCATCCATAAAAAAACCACCTCAAATAAGGTGGTTTTTAGCTTTAAGAAATATTATTTCTTAAACGGAAATGCATATTTCACAATACGTTTGATGACGCTGCCATACTGTTTTACCAGACTGGCATTGTTGTAGTTCAAACCATATTTTTCACACACCGCCTGAACTTTTGGCGCCATTTGGCGGTAACGACGGGCAGGCACATCAGGATACAGATGATGTTCAATCTGGTGACTTAAATGACCCGTCAAGATATGGAATGCTTCAGAACCGGTCAGGTTAGATGAACCACGAATCTGGCGCATATACCAGTGACCACGGCTCTCATTTTGCAGTACCGATTTCGGGAACACCTCTACATCTTTGGTAAAGTGGCCACAGAAAATAATACTGAACGTCCAGATATTACGCAGACCATTGGCCACCATATTACCCGTCAAAACTGGCAAAGCAGCAGGACCTGCAATCAATGGAAAGAACACATAATCTTTAAACAATTGTTTACCGATTTTGTTCTGCATTGGGCGCCATTCTTCTTTGGTCTGCTCTTTGCTTTTGCGACCTTTGAAATATTTACCCAATTCAAGGTTCTGAATGGCCACGCCCCACTGGAACAGCAAACAGAATGGCACCGCATAAATCGGTTGTAATAAATAACCCGGTTTCCAGCGCTGTTCTGGGAACAGACGCAATAGACCATAACCGATATCATCATCCATACCTTTGATATTGGTATAAGTATGATGTTTAAAGTTATGCGTTTGACGCCAGTTATCCGACGTACCTACAATATCCCATTCATAGGTCTGGCCATTCATTTTAGGATCATTCATCCAGTCATATTGACCGTGCATGACATTGTGGCCAAGCTCCATGTTTTCCATGATTTTGGCAAAGCCTAACAGACCTGTGCCGAGTAACCATGCTGGCGGAAACCAGCCTGCAAACAAGAGCGCACGGCCGGCAATTGATGAATAACGGATGGTTGAATAGACACGACGGATATATTTCGCATCCTTTTCACCTAAGTCATCCAGCACTTCTTGCTTGATCGCATCGAGTTCACGTGCAAGTTCATCAAGTTCTACTTGTGATAATTCACGGTTTTTAGGATTTTTAAAATATTGAAATTTTACTGGCATATTCATAGGATAAAACTCGCTTATAGGTCGATGACTAGATCAGTCTGCGCTGAGTTAACACAAATTTTGAGCAGATTACCTGGCTCAGTATTTCGTGCGCCGTTTACCAAATTCTTGGTCGAACCTTCCACTTTATTGCAGGCGCATTTATTACAAATGCCCATACGGCAACCATGTGTCGGTTTGATATTTTGTTGTTCCAGACTCACCAAAATGGACTGGCCTTTTGGAATACTGACAATTTTTTTCGACTGAGTCAGGGTGACATTAATAAAGCCGATATCGGATTGATCCGCCAGACTCATGCTAAAGGCTTCACCCTTAAACTCTTTGGCTGAAGCAAACAGCTGCTCTGCAGTCGATACAAAACCTGACGGGCCGCAGCAATAGACCGTGCTATTTTCCAGATTTTGCAAATCTGTCAGATAAGTTTCATTCAGACGAGCTGCCGCAGCTTGTTCTTGCGTGG
Source organism: Acinetobacter sp. YH12255 (assembly GCF_013417355.1). Classification (NCBI taxonomy): domain Bacteria; kingdom Pseudomonadati; phylum Pseudomonadota; class Gammaproteobacteria; order Moraxellales; family Moraxellaceae; genus Acinetobacter; species Acinetobacter sp. YH12255. The sequence goes on along the minus strand of NZ_VPEC01000002.1, from coordinate 7,753 downwards.
CATAAACATGAAATGAGAAATTTGCATGTTTCTGAGCAAGTTCTTCGAAACGTGCTTTAAATGCTGCATCTTGATGTTTTTTAACCCAGTACCACAAGCTCACTGGTGTTGATAATTCACCCTTTTTGCTCAGGCTTTCCAGCATGCTCAGCATTGGGGTAATCCCGCTGCCTGCTGCAAGCAAGATCAGTGGACTCGCCTGCTGAGGCACAGTCATATCGCCATAAGGCTGACCAAATTCGATGACATCACCCACTTGCGCCTGCTCTGCAAACCAGGTGCTGACTTTACCGGCATGGACTTTTTTCACGGTCAATAACACATGCTGGGCATCTATACGGGTCAAACTATAGCTACGTTCATAACGAATGCCCTTCACCACCACATACACTGGATGGTGTTGCCCCGCTTCACCAAACTTAAATAAACGATTCACTTGAATTTTCAGACTCAGCATATCCTGTGCAGCATTTTCCTTGTGCACAATCTTGCCCAATGGCTGATTCAACGACCATATAGGATTGAGTTTCTGAATCCAGAAATTAATCGCATGCTGATCGACGACACTGTCAGACAGTGCATTCAACGGCATTTTAAGTTTTTGGAGTACATGCATCGTTATCGACATCATCTTGAGGTTTTGAATTATTATACACATGTATATATATTTGTATATACATGTGTATTGTTTCCATTCATTTCACAAGCCTGTCGTGCTCGGTTATAATCAAACGATTCATGCATGAACCTATTGATGAACGAGCCTTCAATGAAAATAAGCAGTGACGCATCTCTACTACAATCGAAAAGCATTGATGAGCCGATTATCGTACGGAGTGTCGGTCGCAAGGCCACCATTACCAAAGAAGAACTGTTTCAGGCAGCATTAAACCTGATTGGTCCACAAAAAAGTATTGCATCGTTGAGCCTGCGCGAAGTCGCACGTGAGGCCGGTATTGCGCCAAACAGTTTCTATCGTCATTTTAAAGATATTGATGAGCTGGCCATTGAGCTGATTGATCGTGCCGGGATTGTATTACGTCAGATTCTGCATGAAGCACGCTTAAAAGCCTCCCGACAAAGCAGTATTATTCGTAGTTCGGTCGAAATTTTTATTGCTCAGCTGGATGCAGATGAAGGCAATTTAAGCCTGTTATTGCGTGAAGGTTATACCGGTTCAAAATCGTATAAACAGGCTGTAGAACGCCAGTTAAATTATTTTCAGCAGGAATTGCAGGATGATTTGATTCGTCTGGAACGCCTGAATAATAGAAAGTTATTACATGCCGATATTGCCGCCAAAGCCATTACTCAACTGGTGTTTAACATGGGGGCCAATGTCATTGACATGCCGGCTGAAGACCGCCAGGAAATTGCCGAACAGACCATGCTCATGATTCGGATGATTCTGGAAGGCGCTCGCCATCTGGAAGATTCGCAGCTGCGTTAATTTTCCGATTTGTATGAAGTAGTATAAAAAGAGACGTAATCAACGTCTCTTTTTTATGATGATTACAAAAGTGCGAGTTGGGCTTTGACCGCCTTTGCAGTGGCTTCCGGATACTCAAGCGGAAACATATGTCCGCCTTCAACCACTGAATAATTGATCCGATAAATCTTGTGCATGCCTTGCGGCAAACCCTGCTGATAAAACTGGCTCTGCTCTGCAGTCATCAGATGAATCGGCACTTCAGGTGGTCGTCTTGGCGTACGCCACCACCATGCCGGTACAGTCCGGAAAATCTCCGCTTCTACCTGTTTTGGAATGCTCAAAGTCACCCCACCGCGTTCAGGTTCTGGCTGAATGCCGCTCTCGATATAATCAGTAAAACATTGCTCATCGAAATTTTTAAATAAGCGATTAAACCGGAGTGCTTCAATAGCGACCTGTTTCGATGACCAATGATCTTTGCGTTTTAGCGTAATTCCTGCTGGTGTATAATGATCGACACTTTTTAGATTCAGCTTTTTAATCAGTTCAAACATGGCGCTATTTTTTCCAATCACAAATGGTGGATCCATAATGACCAGTTTGGAAAATAGTTCGGGACGTCGATACGCCGCCATCAGGGTCACCAGACCACCAAAGGAATGTCCTAAGCCAATCACTTGCTGCTGAGGAAACTGCTGCTCGATATCTGCAATGACTTCATCGACCAGATAACGCCAGTCTCGCGTAATTGGATATTGCGGGTTCATGCCGATCAAGGGAATCGCTTTGACCTCATAGTCTTGCTGGAAACAGTCCAGAAACTTTTGATAAGTTGCCGCAGGAATACCATTGGCATGGGTAAAATGTAGGGCTTGCTTCATTATTTTTAAACGCAGCGCGTATTCATCCTGAAATCATCGAATGAGCTTACTGATCTATTCCTTGATTCGGCAGTGCAAAAATGCTCAAACCATGACCTCAAAGTCATTTCTCTGTATTCCTTCAGAATTTAAGGTTTATTTCTGCGATACAGTTAAATGTTGCATCGGTAGAAAAATCGCCCCGCAACTGGCCTTATCCCCCGCGATGACCACTGCCCGTCCTTTGACACTAATAGACAAATTGCTGGAAATTGCGGTGACCATGGTCTGGCATTTGGGACAATAATGCTTCATGCCATTTAAATGTACGGCAATACCATTGATCAAAAAAGAGGGTTCACATTTAGTCACCATGCCGCCATGATTGGTCTTTGTGCCAAGGGTAATCAATGCTTTTGACATGATTTTTCATTCTTATTATTCAGTAGGCTGATTTTAAACAGGAGTAAAATGACAGGCCAGCATTCTCCGACAAAAAATAATAAAACTGGATTTTGCCCATAAAAAAAGCAGCCCGAAAGCTGCATTTTTTAATGATTTAAAGCTTAAGGCTTAACGACAACCATCACCTGAATCGCTTCCGGTGTTACCGATAGACCATCCAGCAGGCTTAGACCTTCTTTCTGCAACTTCTGTAAACGCGCAATTTCATCTTCACGGATACTTGGGTTGAACTGCTTCAGATAGGTCAGACGATCAATTTCATATTGCCATTTGTTGCCATACACTTCTTTGGCTTGCTGCTTGAAGCCCGGCAATTCACTGCGTGCCAGTTCAAGCGCCTGTTGATAACGTGCTTCGATCACATCACGACGTGCTTTCACCACCTGACGGCAGCTATTGCCATCTAAATGATGCAGGTACGGTTTCAGGATTTCTGGTGCGATCTTCTGTGATAAATCCTGACCTTTTTCACTCAGCAAGACACGAATCAACTGTTGCGGCAAACTAGACGGCAAGTTCAATGCTTTCGGTGCTACCACATCGACCTTGAACCAGACTTCTAACAATACCGAACCTTGTGGCAATGCTGCAGATTTTAGTACCGCAACGTTGGTGCTACCAAAGCCTTGCGTATTGATCATCTCCATCACGCTTTCAGTGAATGGATGTTCCAGGGTCAGGTATTGCGCATCTTCACGGATTTGCGCCTGATCACGATAGAAAGTCGCTGTAATCCCCTCTTCATCTAGCGTCAAACCTTGAACCTGCATTTGATCGGTTGGCTTAATGATCACTGTACCGTTACTTTGCTCATCAAAGTCGATATTCGTAGACGCCATAAAGCGCTTCATGAAAATCGGCAAAGTGGTATTGTCATCATAGTCTTCAAGCGCGTTAACAATTTCCTGTGCCACCACCGGACGACAAGAGTTGTACTCAAGCAAACGGTCTCGACCTTCCTGCAATTCAGCTTCCAGCGCTTCACGTTGCACGCTGACTTCTTCCAGCAGGTCTTCAAACGCTTGACCTTTGTCTGCCAATAGACAGTCTTTCAAGCGAACAATAAAGTTTTCTTGCAAGGTTTGTGCAGTTGGGGAAATATTGCCGAAAATATTCAAGGCTTCGTTATACCAGCGGAACATACGTTCTTGCGCAGTTCCCACCAGATAAGGCACATGAATCTGAATCCGGTTTTCCTGACCGATACGATCTAAACGGCCAATACGCTGCTCTAAAACGTCCGGGTTGGCAGGAAGATCGAACAGAATTAAATCAGATGCAAACTGGAAGTTACGCCCTTCTGAACCAATTTCCGAACAAAGTAAAATCTGCGCGCCATACGAATCTTCAGCAAAATAAGCGGCAGCCTGATCACGCTCTAACAAGCTCATGCCTTCATGGAACATCGCGGTACGAATACCGGCATGTAAGCGAAGTACATTTTCCAGCGCTTCAACCACTGGCCCGCTACGCGCAATCAGTAAGACTTTCTTGTGTTTAAGATCGGTACGTAAACGCTCCATCAGCCACATCACGCGTGGATCGGCTTCCATCCATGCACCATCGAGCTGGGCTTCTTCAGGCCACATTTGCTCACGCAACTTACCATCTTTCGACCAGTGTTCCGGTGCTGGTAATGGTGCCGGCTGACAGTCACGACCCGGGAAGCCCTGAATGGCTTCACGCGTATTACGAAACAGGATACGACCGGTACCATGACGGTCTAAAAGTTCGTGAATGGCACGGAAACGCTGCTCAGGATGATCTTCAATTGAATGACCCAACAAGGCCTCAATCGCAGTCAAATGTTCTGCTTCAAGTGGCAGATTTGACATCAACACTTCTGCAATTTTAGCCGTGTGCTGATATTGCGCTTCTTCATCCAGGAAACGATCCAGCGAGTTAAAGCGCTGCGGATCGAGTAAACGCAGGCGTGCAAAGTGACTTTCTACCCCGAGCTGTTCCGGTGTTGCCGTCAATAACAATACGCCCGGCGTATGTTCAGCCAGTTCTTCGACCAGATCATAACGGTCATTACCGCCATCTTCTTCGCTCCACATCAAATGATGTGCTTCATCGACCACCAGCAAGTCGAAACCGGCTTCGAGCGCCTGTTCACGCAGATCTTCATGGTCGACCATCAAATCGACAGAGGCAATAATTTTTTGTTCGGTCAGGAATGGGTTTTGTTCAGGATCATGCTCTTTGATTGATGCAGTACGGGTCAAATCAAATAACGAGAACTCAAGATTGAAACGACGGCGCATCTCAATCATCCACTGATATTGCAGCGAATCTGGTACTAAAATTAGGATGCGTTCAGAACGGCCAGTTTTCAGCTGTTGATGGATAATCAAACCCGCTTCGATGGTTTTACCCAGACCGACTTCATCGGCCAGTAATACACGCGGAGCAAAACGCTGACCGACTTCATGCGCAATATACAACTGGTGCGGAATCAGGCCGACACGTGAACCGACCAAACCGCGCAGTGGACTGCTTTGCATATTGGCCTGCATCAGCAGCGCTTCAATGCGCAAGTCATACCATTCTTTATAATCGACCTGACTGGCCAGTAGACGGTCTAGAGGCTTGGACAGCTGGATGGTGGCACCAATGCGGGTTTCATTCAGCGATTTACGTTCTTCAGTCCCATCTTCCAGGGTACGAATGACGTGATAACGCACCACGCCATTGCGGTCTTCCACGGATTCTACAATCCATTTGGTTCCTTCCTGATCCTGTAATTCATCTTTCACATTAAATACGATACGAGATAAGGGTGCATTGCTACGTGCATAGACGCGAGTTTCATCGCTTTTCGGGAATAAAATGCTAACCGACCGCTCATCAACATCAATAAGAACGCCTAAACCGAGTTCTGTTTCAGTATCTGATAACCAACGTTGACCAATAGCAAATTGCTGCAATTTTTCCACCTTTATCTTAAGTACAAGATTATGAATATTAGGCTCAATCACGAAACGTCATTGGAGCAAAATTTCACACCTTCAAGCAATGTATTTTGACATAAAGCCCACTAAAAAGTGAGCATAATTCACGCCGATTCAAGAAGTATTTCCTAGAACGGCGCCGGACAATAAAATTCGACCAGCTGATCTGTTTGAGGATGATAAAAACTCAAACGTTCAGCATGTAAATGTAGACGCGAGCTGAGCTGTTGCTGTTCAGGTGTCGCATATAAGGTATCGCCGATAATCGGATGCCCCAGATATTGCATATGCACACGCAACTGATGCGAACGGCCGGTAATTGGCGTAAGTTTCACCCGAGTCACGGCTTGTTCCTGAATATTAAAGTGTTCGATCGCCTGCCAATGCGTGATGGCCGGCTTGTTATGTGCGGGATCTACGATATGTAAGGGCGGACGGCTTGGGTCATATACCACGGGCACCTCAATGCTACCTTCACCTTCGAGTGTACCGGCAACCACGGCCTGATAGGTTTTGTCGGTCTGGCGTTCCTGAAACTGGCGGGAAATGGTTTTTTGTCCCCATTTTGTGAGACCAAACACGAGAATGCCGGAAGTATCGCGATCCAGTCGATGGATCAGTAAGGTTTTTGGTTCTATTTTTAATAATCGGTTAATCAGGCAATCTTGTAAATCTTCTGTTTTCCCGGGAACTGTGAGTAAACCTGCAGGTTTGTGGATGACCATGAAATCGTCATCACGATGTATCAGATGTTCGGTTAGAAAATTACTCAAAGTTCAATCCCAGGCTGATCGCGAAAAACAAGGCGGCCATGATAGAAAGCTTCGCCCATAATTACAATGCGCTTTTATATAAATGCTGATGAAATTTCCGATTTAGGTCATAAAAATGCTCAATCGCAGCGTATCAACCTGAGGATTGTAAAATGAAGCCTGCCAATTCATGCAAAGATGCATGCTGTCGTACATCTTCATAACGAATATTGGCACCATGTGCACGCCATACACCGACCAAACTCACCACGGCTACAGAGTCCAATCCATAATTTCTTAAATCGACATAGGGATCAATCTCCAGAGCATCTATGTCTAGCTGTTCTGCCACAGCCAACATAATACCTTTGGTTGATAAGACATAGTCTGAGGGCGCACTTAAATCCCACAACCGTGTCAGACTATAAGTATTTAAGTGATGCACACCTTGACTGGAAATATTTTCGATCCACTGAATATGCTGTTCCTGATTGGCCAATAAGATTGCGTCATCGACCACACCTATTTGATCCGTCACACTCATCAAATGCGGTAAGATTTGCTTGAGCATCGGTGTGACCTGCCCGGCAAAAATCAGTTGTGGATGCGTGGAGGCATATTCACCAAGCTGTTGCATGCCCTGCATCAGGTCATCACCATATAAATCGACAATGGGAATATCCAGTGCTTTGGCTTTATTGGTCAGTTGAATCAAATTTGCCATGAGTGCACTTTCTTGTATGCCCTGTTGCATACGCAAGTTTTGTAATCCGACTAAGACCAAAACCGATTGGTTCGATGCAAGCTGCCATTTGGCTTGAGATGGGGCAAGTTGGATTTTTTTGGGCATTGGGTACAGCATGGGAGACTCTTTGGCTTCAGACAGTCGGCTTTTTCGTAACTGTATATGCTAACTCAGATTGAGGGTTACTCAATACTTTAAAAGTCAACAGGGCTATATTTAAAAAATTAAAAGCAAAAATGCTTGTATCTATATTCAGATACATTCAGTCATTATATACAAACTGATTAAATGAATTTTAAACTAAACCTTTCATTTTATATTAGACCTCTTGCGAAAGTAAAAAATTGTTTATACTAGTCCCATGAAATATGAAAATTTAACTAGATTTAATGATGGGGAATTTAAACGACTTGTTGGAGTTCCTCGTCCATTATTCTTAAAAATGGTATCAGTGTTACAACACGCTGAACTTGCCAAGAAAAAATCTGGAAGACCTCATTCGTTGTGTTTAGAGGATCAATTGTTGTTAACTTTAAATTACTTAC